>JANLST010000444.1:0-3762 GCA_031362505.1 Sphingomonadales bacterium | reverse complement strand
CGTGATAAAGTCCAGTATCTGCTGACGGGACGGCAGGCCGATAGGGCGCATTTTTGGCATGACGCGAGCGTTAGGGGCTTGGCGCGGCAACGCCAACCGCTAAAGCGAGCTAACAATGATATACGATCTTCTTATCATCGGCGGCGGAATTAACGGATGCGCCATTGCCCGCGAAGCCGCGCTCAATGGATGGTCGGTTATGCTTGTTGAAAAGGATGATCTGGCCAGCCACACCTCATCCGCATCGACCAAACTGATACATGGCGGGCTGCGGTATCTTGAAACCTATGAATTCAAACTGGTCCACGAAGCGCTGCAGGAGCGCAAAAGACTGTTGAAGGCGGCCCCGCACCTGATTCATCCGACTCCGTTCGTTTTGCCACAGGAAAACTCGGTACGGCCTTGGTGGATGGTTCGTGCAGGGTTGCTGCTTTATGATGCCCTTGCCGGCTTTGGAAACTTGCCCAAATCGCGCATGGTCCGGCGAAAGGATCGGGCATTTCGCGTTCCTCTCAAGGGCAAGGCGCGCGGCTTCATCTATTGGGATTGTACCGTTGACGATGCGCGGCTGACCGTTCTGAATGCCGTCGATGCGGCGTCCGCCGGAGCGGTCATCCGCACGCGTGCGTCATTTAACTCTGCAACGCGAGATCATCGCACCTGGACTGCGACGCTGGTTGACGGCGAAGAAGTGCAGGCAAGTGCCATTGTCAATGCCGCCGGGCCTTGGCTGGTCGATGTCGAAGGCCGGTTGGGCCAATGGAAGCGGAATACGCTCAAGCTGGTCAAGGGCAGTCATATTGTTCTTCCGAGTCTGTTCGAAGGCGAGCATGCCTATATGTTGCAACAGCCCGACCGGCGGATCGCCTTTGCCATTCCCTGGATTGGCGGGACAACGATGATCGGGACGACGGAAGTGGAAGTTCCGAGCCCGGAGAATCCGGAAATCAGTGCCGATGAAACCGACTATCTGTTGAACGCTGCAAATGCTGCCTTTGTCCGCCAGAACAGGCATGAGGACATCAGCTATAGTTGGGCTGGCGTCCGCCCGCTCTTTGACAATGGTTCAGACGATCTGCGCACGACAACGCGCGACTATGTTCTGGAAGTCGATAGCGAAGGCGCGCCATTGCTCAATGTGCTCGGCGGCAAGATTACCAGCGCACGCTATCTTGCCGAAGACGCAATGGCCCGGCTTGGCAAGGCAACTGGCCGACCAGTGAAGCGGGTCACGCGCGAACGGCCGTTTCCGGGAGGGCATCTTCCCCTTGACTATGATGCCTTTATCGAGAGGAGCCGCTCTCTATGGCCCTTTCTTGGAACCGAACGCACCGTAAGAATGGTTCGCGCCTATGGATCGGCGTTGGGCGTCATGATGGCCCAAACAGAATCCGAAAGCGCAATGGGGCTTGATTTCGGCCACGGCCTGACAGCGCTGGAGGTCGACTGGCTGATCGAGCGCGAATGGGCTCAAACCACGGAGGACATCCTCTTTCGTCGGACAAAGCTCGGATTGGCGTTTGATCAATCACAGACGTCCAAGCTTGCGCAGTATATGGAGGAACGAGTCAATGCTGCTCGCGATTGATCAAGGAACCACGTCATCGCGCGCGATTGCATTTGGACTCGATGGCCTGCCGCAAAGAATCGCCCAACAGGAATTTCCCCAGATTTATCCACAGAATGGCTGGGTTGAACATGATGCTGAAGCCATCTGGGAGACGGTTCTGGCCGTAACACGCGAAGTCATGGCGGACGATGTCAAGGCAATCGGGATCACCAACCAGCGCGAAACGATCGTCCTGTGGGATCGCACAACGGGCCGTCCATTGCACAATGCCATTGTTTGGCAAGATCGGAGAACCGCCGAACTTTGCGCGTCCCTCAAAGCCGACGGGGTCGAGCCAATGGTCCAGGAAAGGACCGGGCTGCTGCTCGATCCATATTTCTCGGGGACAAAGCTGAAATGGTTGCTGGATACGATTCCCGGCGCGCGGACCCGTGCTGCGACAGGTATGCTGGCCGCCGGAACGATTGACAGCTTCCTCCTCTGGAGGCTGACGGGTGGGAAAGTGCATGCAACCGATCTGACCAATGCCGGACGCACGCTTCTATGCAATATCCATACGCGCCAATGGGATAGTGAGTTGCTCCGGCTCCTCGATATTCCTGAAAACGTGCTGCCGGAAATCCACGACAATACCCATGAATTCGGACTGACTGATCCTGCCCTGTTCGGTCGGTCGATCCCGATATCCGGGATGGCCGGAGACCAGCAATCCGCGTTGATCGGCCAGGCCTGCTTCATGCCCGGAATGGTCAAATCAACCTATGGCACGGGCTGCTTCATGTTGATGAATACCGGCGCGCATGCCGTTCCAAGCTCCAACCGCCTGCTGACCACCCCTGCCTATCGCATAGCCGGCGAGACGGCCTATGCGCTCGAGGGCTCGATTTTCGTCGCCGGCGCGGCGGTGAAATGGCTACGCGACCGGATGGGGCTCGTCTCGGCATCTGAGGAGTCTGAAACAATGGCCCGCGCAGCCAATCCGGATCATGGCGTCGTCCTTGTTCCGGCATTTGTCGGGCTCGGCGCGCCTCACTGGGCGCCAGATGCCCGCGGAATGATAACGGGCATGACACTCGATACCGGCGCGAATGAACTGGTTCGCGCGACGCTGGAAGCGATTGCCTACCAGACGCGCGACCTGACTGACGCGATGGCGCGTGACGGAGCCACCCAACCGGCGGCGATCCGCATCGATGGCGGGATGAGCCAGAATAGCTGGTTCGCCCAGTTCCTTGCAGATACGCTTGATGTACCGGTCGAACGGCCGGTCAGCCATGAAACGACGGCCTGGGGTGCAGCGGTGCTCGCCGGCTTGACGACAGGGATATTTGCGGATCTTGCCGACGTTGCCGCCAAATGGACCGCCGCTGCGCGTTTCAAGCCAGAAATGCAGAACGCGGAACGCAACGAGAAACTTGCCCGCTGGCACAAGGCCCTGAACTTGGCACTTCAGTAGCGCGTCGCCTTACGCGATGTCGGGCAATGGGGAGTTTTTTAAAACCCCCTAAGTCGTCATCTGTGCCTTCAAAGCTTTCAGCGCTTCAGTCTCCGCAGCGGTCAGCGGTGTTGCTTCGCAGCGCGGGTCTGTTTTTTGCAGCGCGCGGATCATTTCTGTCGTGAGCGGGATGGGATCGCAGCCATGATCAAGCGAACAGATCAGGTCCCATTGCGGCTTGGCTTTTTCGTGGCATTCCAGGCAATTCCCACCAAAGCGATTGACCACACCTTCGGACCCACGCTTGCGGATCGAGGTTCCTGTCTTGGAGGCATCAAGTTCAAAGAATTCCCAGTCCTTGGTCTTGGCATTGTAACCGGCCACGCGCTTTACCATGACCTCACCAGGCACCAGCTGCACCACCGAACCGGCGGGATAAACGCCCCCTGTCTTTGACTTCGCAACCGCGACCGTCGCCTCCAGGTTACCGTTCAGGTTTCCGACAAAAAAGCGATCCACCGGGGTAAGGTCGCTGATGCAGCCGAAGCTTGCAGCTGTAATGTTTTCCGAAGGGATGGGAGTTTCTTTGGTGGCGGTTTCCTCCTGTGCTGCCGCATTTTGAGGTTCCGACTTGCTGCAGCTTTGGCAAAAGACCGTGACCAACAGCGCGGTTGCCAGTGTGGATTTTGATAGGCGCATGATTTTTTCCTCCCGGTGCGCTGAAACTTGCATGGGCAAAACGGCGTGTCAAATTCTC
>JANLST010000443.1:0-1759 GCA_031362505.1 Sphingomonadales bacterium | reverse complement strand
AGAAGCGGGCGATGCCTTGCGTGATGATCTGATCAGCTATGCGCGCAAGAAGTTGTCGGGTGTTAAAATACCACGCCGTATCGATTTCTTGGCGGAGCTTCCACGTCATGATACGGGCAAGCTCTACAAAAGGCTGTTGCGCGACCAATATTGGGACAAGGTGAAAGCCTGAAGGAGCAGTCATGAAGGTCAATGCGCTCGATCATTTCAACGTCATCACTGCGGATATTGAGGCAACGGCACAATTCTACGCTGATGTGCTTGGTCTGGATCGCCGCAACGGACCAGCTCCTGCGCCTACGTGGATGGTTCAGTGGATGTATGATGATGCCGGAAGGGCAATCGTTCACATCAACAGCCTCGATTGCCCACGCGCCTATGATCGCGAAGTGACGCCGGGGCCGACCGGTGCTGTCCACCACATTGCCTTCAACTGCTCGGGCTTTGATGCGATGCGCGGAAATCTTGATACGCGTGGTATCGATTATGCGCTCAACGAGATCTCATCGATCGGCCTGCGCCAGATGTTCATTCACGATCCGAATGATGTCGTTCTCGAGCTCAACTACTGGGCGGATTGACGATTGTGACAACAGGAAACGGTGAATGATCGATCTTTATTACTGGCCGACGCCAAACGGCTGGAAGATTTCGATTGCGCTTGAGGAAATGGCGCTGACTTACACGACAGTCCCGGTCAATATCGGAGCTGGCGACCAGTTCAAGCCGGACTTCCTTGCGATCAGTCCCAACAACCGGATGCCGGTGATTGTCGATCATGATCCGCCGGGAGGCGGCGAACCGGTGAGCGTTTTCGAAACCGGTGCGATCCTGCTCTACCTTGCTGAGAAGACCGCCCAGTTCCTGCCAGCAGACGTTCGCGGGCGGATGCGAGTTATCGAATGGCTGATGTGGCAGATGGGCGGGATCGGTCCGATGTTCGGCCAGGATGGGCATTTCAAGCTCTATGCGCCGGAGAAAATTCCTTACGCTATCGAACGCTATGATCGTGAATGCAAAAGGCTGCTGGGTGTGCTCGACACGCAGCTTGCAAAGACGGGTGATTGTGTTGCCGGCGCCTATTCGATTGCAGACATGGCCATTTTTCCGTGGATCGCGACCGTCAAGGCGCGCGAGATTGACCTGTCCGAATTCCCCGCGGTGCAAACCTGGTTCGCTCGCCTGCGCGCCCGTCCGGCGGTTGAGAAAGGGATGGAGCTTCTCAAGGAATTGCGCACCAGCGCCAGCCGTGACGATGCCAAGGCGCGCGAGATACTGTTCGGAATCAAGGCGAAATGAGCACCCTCGAATTCTTCTTCGATCTTTCAAGTCCATGGACCTATCTTGCCTTCACCAATGTCGAAGGCGTGGTCGGGCGGACTGGAGCGAACATCATCTATCGCCCGATCCTCGTCGGTGGCGTTTTCAATGCCGTCAATCAGCAAATCTATGCAGCGCGCGAGAATCCGGACAATCGCCGCTTTGCTCACAGTGGAAAAATATTGAAAGATTGGGCAGCGCTGGCGGGAGTAACGCTCACCTTCCCGAACCCCTATCATCCGGCCAAGAGTGTCAACGCAATGCGGATGGCCTGTGCGCTTGAGGATGATCAACCGGCTCTGCAAATCTTTGCAAAGGCGGCGTTTGAAGGGTTTATCGGGCGGGGAGAAAATCTCGACGATCCTGATGTGCTGGTGGGTTTCGCAAATCAGGCCGGCCTTGACGGCGAAGCGATCCGCGCGCTTTCGGTGACTGATCC
>JANLST010000386.1:0-8724 GCA_031362505.1 Sphingomonadales bacterium | reverse complement strand
CCAGGCGGAACGCCCAGCGTGCCGAGCACGGCATCGTAAAACGTCTTCGATTCATTGAGGTCGGTTGCATCGACCATGATGTGGCTGAACATAGACTTTCTCCTTGGGGTTGATTCAGAAAACCACGACGCTGCGAATGCTCTCTCCCGCATGCATAAGGTCGAAGCCCTTGTTGATCTCTTCGAGTGACAGGACGTGGGTGATCATCGGGTCAATCTCGATCTTTCCGTTCATATACCAGTCGACGATCTTGGGAACGTCGGTCCGGCCCTTGGCCCCGCCGAACGCTGTGCCGCGCCAGTTGCGTCCGGTGACGAGTTGGAAGGGCCGGGTGCTGATCTCTTTGCCCGCTTCGGCGACGCCAATGATGATCGACGTGCCCCAGCCGCGATGACAGGCCTCCAGAGCCTGCCGCATTACCGTCGTGTTGCCGGTGCAATCGAAGGTAAAATCCGCGCCGCCATCGGTCAGCGCAACAAGGTGCTGGACGATATCGCCCTCTATCGTCTTGGGATTGACGAAATGGGTCATCCCGAATTTCTTGCCCCATTCCTCACGACCCGGATTGATATCGACGCCGACAATCATGTTCGCACCGGCCATCCGCGCGCCCTGCAGCACGTTTAGGCCGATCCCGCCCAGCCCAAAGATGATAACATTGTCACCGGGTGCCACCTTGGCCGTGTTGACCACCGCCCCCACACCCGTCGTCACGCCGCAGCCGACATAGCAGGCGCTATTGAATGGCGCGTCCTCGCGGATCTTGGCCACTGCAATCTCTGGGAGCACGGTGAAGTTCGAGAAGGTGGAGCAACCCATATAGTGAAAGATCGCCTGCCCCTTGTAGCTGAAGCGGCTGGTGCCATCGGGCATCAGGCCCTTGCCCTGCGTGGCCCGGATGGCCGTGCACAGGTTCGTCTTGCCCGACAGGCATGACTTACACTGGCGGCATTCCGGGGTGTAAAGCGGGATCACATGATCGCCGGGCTTCACCGATGTCACACCGGCGCCAATCTCGCGCACAATCCCGGCGCCTTCATGACCAAGAACGCTTGGAAAAATCCCTTCCGAATCGAAACCGTCGAGTGTGTATGCATCCGTATGGCAAATGCCGGTTGCCATGATCTCGACCAAAACTTCGCCAGCCTGCGGCCCGTCAAGATCAAGTTCGACGATTTCGAGCGGTTTCTTGGCTTCAAACGCAACGGCGGCACGAGTCTTCATTGCTGCGGCTCCTCAAGGAATGAATCTGTAAATTTAACGCGCGGCTCACATGGCCAGCATCAACCCCGCCAGCGCTGCGCTCATTAGGTTTGCAAGTGACCCTGCTGCAAGTGCCTTTAAACCCAATTTCGCAATCATTGGCCTTTGATTGGGGGCAAGACCCCCCGTCACGGCCATCTGGATGGCGATCGAACTGAAATTGGCAAAGCCACACAATGCAAAAGTAACAATAGCGACTGTGAGCGGAGAGAGAGTGCCCTGTATCTGGCCGAGATTGATATAGGCGACAAACTCATTCAGCACGATTTTCGTGCCAAACAGGCCACCCGCCTGCCCGGCCTCGTTCCAGGGAATATTGAGTAGATACATGACAGGTTGGAATACCCAGCCCAGGATGGCCTGAAAACTCAAATCCGGATAGCCAAACCACCCGCCGATCCCGCCCAACAGGCCATTCGCAAGAGCGACCAGCGCAACGAATGCCAGCACCATCGCGCCAACGGCGACAGCCAGCTTGACGCCAGTTTGAGCCCCTTGCGCCGCCGCCATGATAATGTTTGCAGGCTTTTCCTCATCATGGCTGGCTTCGGCGAGAATCACCGGCTCAATCTCCGCATCCTTGGGATCATCCGGCATGATGATCTTGGCCATCAGAATTCCACCAGGTGCAGACATGAAGCTCGCGGCAAGAAGATAGTCGATCTTGATCCCCATAGAGGCATAGGCGGCGAGGATTGTTCCAGCGACGCCAGCCATGCCGGACGTCATCACGAGAAAGAGCTGCGCCGGAGTGAGGCTTGCCAAATAGGGCCGGATGACGAGCGGGCTCTCGCTTTGCCCCACAAAGATGTTGGCGGCCGCGCACAGCGATTCGACCTTGGAGACGCCCGTCACTTTCTGGATTGAGCCGCCAACCCAGCGAACGATCAACTGCATGATGCCCAGATAATAAAGGATGGAGATCAACGAAGCGAAAAAGATGATAACGGGCAGTGCTGCAATCGCAAAGCTGTTGCCGCCTATCTCCGGCTTCGCGATCGGCCCGAAGATGAAATCAATTCCCGCATGGGCATAGCCCAAAAGGTTCGCCACGCCCTGCGACATGCCTGCGATAACGGCTTTCCCTGCGGGAACATAGAGAACGAGCATTGCAATGGCAGCCTGCAACGCAAAGGCTGCTCCGACGACGCGCAAACGGATATGCTTGCGATTCGAGGACAGCGCGAGCGCCACAAGCAAAATCAATGCAATCCCGGCGGAACCAATCAGCAAACGGTTCATTGGGCGAATGTTCCCCCCTATTCTATTTCAATACAGCACTGTGCGGATCAACGGATGCGAATCCGGATTGCCATCACCAACACTACACGCGGCGATATAATCAGCCACCCCCTGATCGGCAGCCTCGTCGCTCGCTGCATGAACAAACGCCAGGGGTTCGCCCGCCTCAAGTGACGTGCCAATTGGCACAATATCGGAGTAGCCCACCGAACCATCGATTGAATCACCGAGCCAATTCCGCCCGCCGCCAAGCCTCACGACCGCTTCTCCGATTGAACGGGTATTCACGCTGACAAGCCGGCATGACTTCGGTGCCGGAACCGGACGGATGACCGGTGCCTTGGCAAGATATCGATCCGGATTGTCGATCAGGTCGGTCGGGCCGCCTTGCGCAGCGACCATGGACGAAAACCGTTCGGCCACTTCGCCCGAGGAAATGGCGCGCTGGATTCTCGATGCGCCATCGGCGAGTCCTCCCATCTCCAACATTTCCAGGGCAAGCCTGCGCGTGACTGTATCAAGCCGCGCCTCCCGCCTCGCGCCGGTCAGCCAATCAAGACACTCGCGCACTTCAAGGGCGTTGCCGGCTGCCGACCCCAGCGGTTCGTTCATGTCCGTGATCATGACACGGATGGGCATACCCAACGCCTTGCCTACACCGATCATCGCCTCGCCCAACGCCTGCGCGGCCGACTCCTCGACCATGAAGGCACCGTTGCCGGTCTTGATGTCCATCACCAGCCCCTGCACACCGGCCGCAAGTTTCTTGGACAGGATGGAAGCCGTAATGAGCGGCGTGGATTCAATCGTCGCGGTTACATCGCGGATCGCATAGAGCGGACCATCTGCCGGGGCAAAATGACCGGCCTGGCTGATGATCGCGCACCCTACTGTTTTCACTGTTGTGATAAAATCATCCAGCGACAAATCGGTTCGATACCCCGGGATGCTTTCCAGCTTGTCGATTGTGCCGCCGGTGTGACCAAGGCCGCGCCCTGCAACCATCGGCACAAAACCGCCACAGGCAGCCACCAGAGGTGCAAGAATGAGGCTTAGCTTGTCTCCCACTCCGCCGGTCGAATGCTTGTCGATGACGGGGCCTGATACGTCACAAGCTCGCCAGTCCATGATTACCCCCGAAGCCGCCATCGCTTTGGTCAACATCGCTGTTTCGTCGAAATTCATGCCGTTGAGATAGATTGCCATTGCAAGTGCAGCCGCTTGCTCAGGCGGGCATTTCGCATCAGCAAGTTCACTGACGAAACGGGCGATTTCTGATTGGGACAGTGCCTTGCCGTCACGTTTGGCGCGGATGATTTCGAGGATAGCCATATCCCCGTTCTAAAAGCCGGTGACCGGTTATCAAGGCCCGCTCCAAAACAGTTGGGGGCCAGACCCGTTTCCGGTTCTGGCCCCCACCCTCGATACACTACAAGAGGGTATCTCTAATCTGTTGAACCGGGACGGGTTGCTAGCAGCGGCGCCCGTCAGACCGGTCGATCGCGCGTCCGGCCAGAGCGCCAGCGCCTGCACCGATAATTGCGCCCGCCGTCCTGTCGCCTCTCTGCCCAACGACGGCTCGGCCAAGCAATCCGCCGGCGATTGCGCCAATGATCATGCCACCGGTGCCCTTGCTGCACCGATCATTGCGATAAGACCGATAGGGCCGGTCATAGCGGCGATCGCTGTCATAGCGATCATCGTAGCGGGATTGGTCATAACCCTGATTTTGATAGTAACCGTCCTGGCTGTAGTTATAGTTTCGGTCGTATCCATGATGGCGCGCCATTGCTGGCGAAGCAGGGACAAGAGCAATGCTTGCGGCTACAAGCATAGTTGCGAATTTGCTCACAAGATGTGTCATCGTTTTTCTCCACTGTCGCCTGGATCAACGTTTGATGATCCGAATTGCGTCGGTGAAAATTTCACTAGGATGATTCGCTTGAGTGATTCCTGAACACAGATGTTAGCTGACGTTCATCTCGTGATCAGAGGTGGCATAGAGAGAACAAGAGGCTAAAGGCGTTTCACAATGCTTGCCCGCTTGCTCTGTGTCATGCCTTTGCTTTTGTTTCTGCTGCTCGCAAGTTCAGGAGAGCAGGATACCCCACCTTTTGCGGGTTGCAAGCGCGTCGCGCTGATGGTTCAGCCGGTGGCAGTCGATGACATTCCCCATTCCCACCTGCTGCGCCCGCTCGGCGGTTGGACGCTTTCAAGTAACGATTCCGACTTTGGTGGTCTTTCAGCATTGTCGATGGGCAAGACCAATCTGATTGCCGTGGCCGATACCGGCGTAATCGTCCGCTTTGCATCCGATTGGCGTACTGCGCAGATCGATTCACTGCCGCGTGCGTGCGTACCGCATCAACTCAAACGCGAGCGCGATTCCGAATCTCTCACGCGCGATTCCGAAACCGATCAAACGTGGATCGGGTTCGAATACCGAAATCTCATCTGCCGGATCGACGCGGACGGGACGGCAACGCCTTATGCGCCGCCATCGATGATCGAGTGGCCGAAGCTGGCGGGACCAGAAGCGATTGTCCGTATTTCCGGGGGGCGCTTCCTGGTATTTGCAGAAAAGGCCGTCGGGGGCGGATCGGTCACACCGCTATTGATGTTCGATCGCGATCCGGTGATGCCCGATGCGAAGATAGTCGCGATGCGTTACCGGGCATTGCCGGGCTATTTCCCTTCGGACGCAGCGATTTTGCCCGACGGGCGACTATTGGTGCTCAACCGGCGTTATGAGTTTCCACTACGCTTTTCGGCGATCCTCACCCTTGTAGCCCCGTTTGCTGCAAGGCCGAATGCAGTGATAGAGGGGCGACCTCTCATCGTCCTCTCGCCGCCGCATATTGCGGACAATTTCGAAGGGTTGCATGTCGAGACGCGCGGATCCCGCACGTTCATCTGGCTGGTATCAGACGACAATTTCCTGCCGCAGCAGCGCACGTACCTGTTGAAGTTCGAGCTTGTCGCGCCCCGATCAGGCGGCGACGGTCACTGACGCCTTTTTGACGATATCGCGCTTGAGCCGGCGAGCCTTGAGGCTCAGCTTTTCATCGGATGTCTTGGTCAGCCAATTGTCGAGCCCACCAACATGTTCAACCGAGCGCAACCCATGCGTCGAAACGCGCAGGCTCACGCCTTTGCCGAGCGATTCGGAGAGCAAAGTCACATTCTGCAGATTGGGCAGGAATGTACGCTTTGTCTTGTTGTTGGCGTGGGACACATTGTGTCCTACTTGGCGACCCTTGCCGGTCAGCTCGCAAATGCGCGACATATCAATCGTCCTGAATTTGATTCGGGTTATTCCGGAAAGCCCGCGCCCCTAATGGTCATAGCGGCTTTCGTCAACACCGGGCGAACGCTATGGCACAGAAAGTGAGCCTTGTCCTTCCCCCCTTTATGCGTGAAGCGCTTGATCTTGCCGCGATGGCAGAAAGGGCGGGCGAAGTCCCGGTCGGGGCGCTGGTGGTAAAGGATGGCGCCATCATCGCCACCGGCATCAACGCGATGCGCAGTGGTCACGACCCGACGGCCCATGCCGAAATCGTCGCAATCCGGCGAGCGGCGGAGATTCTAGGCAACCAGCGGCTTGACGATTGTGACCTGTGGGTGACGCTGGAACCCTGCGCGATGTGCGCTGGCGCCATCATCCATGCCCGGATCGCACGGCTCTATTATGCGGCGCCGGATCCGAAGGGCGGCGCCGTCGAACACGGGGTGCGACTCTTTTCGCAGGACGCTTGTCTGCATCGCCCTGAAATCTATTCAGGGATAGGCGAGAGCGAAGCATCGGCACAGTTGCGGACGTTCTTTGCGGCGCGCCGCTGAAGGCTTGTGAAGGCAGGCATTTCCCTGCATTAGGGCTGCAAGGCTATGGCTCAATCCCTTCAAACCGTGCTTCAACCCTTCCCCTGGATCGATTGCTTGATCATATTCGGGCTGGTTGCGCTCAATGGCGTCTTTGCAATGTCGGAACTGGCAATCGTCTCCGCGCGCCGTCCAAGGCTGGAGGCGATGGCACGCAAGGGCAGCAAGGGCGCCGCGCGGGCGATGGCGCTTGGCGCCGATCCGGGACGTTTTCTATCAACGGTGCAAATCGGCATCACCCTGATCGGCATCCTTGCGGGTGCTTATTCCGGAGCGAGCCTTGGCGGACCCACCGGCCAGCGCTTGCAAACCATTGGCGTGCCGCCAGAGTGGGCGGAGACAATGGGCTTCACGATCGTCATCGCCGCGACGACCTTTGTCTCGCTCGTGATCGGCGAACTCGTCCCCAAGCAATTCGCGCTGCGGGCGCCGGAGCCGATTGCGGCGGCCATGGCGCTGCCGATGCAATGGCTGGCGCGGCTCACAGCCCCCTTTGTCTGGCTGCTGGACAATACCAGCGCGCTTATTTTCCGGATCTTGCGCCTCGATCGGGAAACGCAAAGCCATGTGACGGCAGAGGAACTCCACCTGATTGTCGCCGAGGCCAGCAAGTCGGGCGTGATCGAGGAGAGTGAACGCGCGATCATTTCCGGTGTCGTTCGTCTGGCGGACCGGCCGGTTCGCGAGGTCATGACTCCGCGGACAGAAGTGGCCTGGATCGATGTGAATGCCAGCCCCGAAATGCTGCGCATTGCAATCCTCGAATCGGGGCATAGTCGCGTTCTTGTTGCGGAAGGCTCGGTCGATACCGTGATCGGCGTCGTTCAGTCGCGCGATATCGTGGCCGCTCTCCTCAACAACCAGCCGCTCGATTTGCGCGCCTTGATGCGGAGCGCCCCCATATTGCCCGACCAGGTCGATGCGATGGATGCGCTCGGCGCCCTGCGCGGTGCAGAGGTGCCGATGGCCCTGGTCCACGATGAATACGGCCATTTCGAAGGGATCGTGACGCCGGTTGATCTTCTGGCCGCCATTGCCGGCGATTTCGCCTCGGACACGGACGACGACGGAGAACCCGCACTTGTCGAACGCGAGGATGGCAGCCTCCTGATCTCGGGGTGGATGGCCGCGGATTCGCTGGCGGAACGGCTCGGCCTGACCCTGCCGGAAGACCGCGACTATGCGACCGTCGCCGGCTTCGTCCTCGAAACGCTCAAGCATATCCCTGAAACGGGAGAATGGTTCGACGCCCAGGGTTGGCGCTTCGAAGTCGTCGACATGGACGGGCGCAAGATCGACAAGCTGCTCGTCATCAGCACGCGATAGCCACTGTTGTTGGGTGATTTGACTTAAATCGCCCGGTAGCTGTTCCGCCCCTTGCTTTTTGCGCGCACTTCCGCCACTGCGCCGCCTCCCGAGAGGGAATCGAAGAAAGCCGGAGGGGCGTTCGCATGGTGCGGCGTCAGCGATCGGTATGGAAAGGCAAGACTTATGGCTCTGTATGAGCATGTATTCCTTGCACGTCAGGATCTGGCCCAGGCCCAGGTGGACGCGCTGGCGGCAAACGCCGCAGAGATTATCGAAAAAAATGGCGGCACCGTCGTCAAGACCGAAACCTGGGGCCTGCGTTCGCTCGCCTACAAGATCGCGAAGAACCGCAAGGCGCACTACGTCATGCTCGAACTGGACGCACCGGGTGCGGTCGTTGCCGAGCTGGAGCGCCAGACCCAGATCAATGAAGATATTATCCGCTACATGACGATCAAGGTCGATGCGCACGAAGCCGGCCCGTCCGTCATGATGCGCAAGTCCGAGCGTCGCGACCGCGACGATCGTGGTGGTGATCGACCACCGCGTCGTGACCGGGATGATCGCCCGCGTCGAGACGATATGTTCGGAGGAGATGAATAATCATGGCACGCCCATTTTTCCGCCGCCGCAAGAGCTGCCCTTTCGCCGCCAAGGATGCGCCGCAGATCGATTACAAGGATGTCCGCCTGCTTCAGGGATTCGTTTCGGAGCGCGGCAAGATCGTTCCGTCGCGGATCACCGCGGTTGCTGCGAAGAAGCAGCGTGAACTCGCCCAGGCCATCAAGCGCGCACGCCATATCGGCCTGCTGCCCTACCTCGTTAAGTAAGGAGCGGATCGATGGAAGTCATTTTGCTCGAACGCGTTGAAAAGCTTGGCCAGATCGGTGACGTCGTCACCGTCAAGAACGGCTTTGCCCGCAACTTCCTGTTGCCACGCAACAAGGCGCTCCGCTCGAACGCGGCCAACCGCAAGGTCTTCGAAGCCAACAAGGCGAAGATCGTTGCCGACAACGACATCAAGCGCGGTGA
>JANLST010000368.1:0-9300 GCA_031362505.1 Sphingomonadales bacterium | reverse complement strand
GGACATCGCTGATTTCGTTGGCGATTCGCTCGAGCTTTCAAGGAAGGCGCAGGCGACCGATGCCGAGGTGATCGCCTTTTGCGGCGTCAAGTTCATGGCCGATACGGCGAAGATTCTTTCGCCCGAAAAGATCGTCGTCCTGCCCGATCTCGACGCCGGGTGCAGCCTTGAGGAGTCCTGCCCGCCAGACAAGTTCAAGGCCTTCCGCGAAGCCCATCCCGATCATATCGCGCTGACCTATATCAACTGCTCGACCGAGGTGAAGGCGCTCTCGGACATCATCGTCACCTCCTCCTCGGCGGAGAAAATTCTGGCCGGACTCCCCAAGGACCAGAAGATCATCTTCGGCCCGGACAAGCATCTTGGTGGCTATCTTGCGCGCAAGACCGGGCGGGATATGCTGCTCTGGCCCGGCGTGTGCATCGTTCATGAAGCGTTTTCCGAAACCGAACTGATCAAGCTCAAGGCCCAGCATCCCGGGGCGCCGGTTGCCGCGCATCCCGAATGCCCGGCGCACATCATTGATCATGCCGATTATGTCGGCTCGACCAGCGGCATATTGAACTATGCCAAGACGATGCCCGGCGACACGCTGATCGTCGCGACCGAACCGCACATCATCCACCAGATGGAAAAGGCGGTGCCGGACAAGGTATTTATCGGCGCCCCGGGAGCGGACGGAAACTGCAACTGCAACATCTGCCCCTATATGGCGCTCAACACGATGGAAAAGCTCTACGTGGCGCTGAGGGATTTGCAGCCACGGATCGAAATCGAGGAAGGGCTGAGGCTGGCAGCGAAACGCTCGCTCGACCGGATGCTGGAAATGGCGAGCGGGACGGTGGGGCTGGGGGATTTGGGGAAGAGGGCGTGATTCCCGATTATCAGACCCTTATGGCGCCAGTCTTGCGCAGTGCGGTCAATCAAGAGGTTAAGATCGGCGATGTTGTTGAAGCATTGGCAGATGAATTCGGTCTGACCGCAGATGAACGAGCAGAGTTGATTCCGAGCGGAGGGCAGACGACCTTCAGCAATAGAATTCACTGGGCCAAAACCTATTTGAAGCAAGCTGGTCTGGTCGAGGCCACGCGCAGAGGCCATTTCCGAACGAGTGATCTTGGGCGGCTAATTCTCCAAGACTCGAGTGTTACGATCAACAATCGCTTTCTCCGTACGTTCCCCGAATTTGTAGCTTTTCAGGGGAGAGGGAAGTCAGAAGTCGCCGAACCCGAGACCGAAGCAGCAATTGCGGATGCCACACCGGAGGAGGCGCTTCGTGAGTCTTATGAACGGATCAACGCGACGATTTCCAATGAATTGCTGGATCGTCTGCGGTTAGGAACTCCTGCGTTCTTTGAGCGTTCAATTGTGCAGTTATTATTGGCGATGGGTTATGGAGGCAGTTCCGAGGATGCAGGCCGTGCCATCGGACAATCCGGAGATGACGGCGTAGATGGTGTAATTGATCAAGATCCTTTGGGTGTCGATCAAATCTATATTCAGGCCAAACGATATGGTGCCGAAAACCAGGTCGGGCCCGCGGCCATTCGGGAATTTTTTGGATCACTCAGTCTGAAAAAGGCCCAAAAAGGAATATTCGTCACAACATCTGGATTTACTAGGAGCGCACAAGAAACTGCCCGCCAGCTGGGCGGCAGAATTGTGCTTATCGACGCGACGCAACTGGGCAGATTAATGGTTCGATACAATGTCGGGTGTAGGGATCAGGAAGTCCTGCACATCAAACGAGTCGACGAAGACTTTTTCGAATAGAGCCTACCCCGCCGCCACCGCCCGAGCCGCCACCTTGGGTACCTTGGCAATCACCTTCAGATAAGCCCGCACCGCAGGCGGCGGCATGTGCCGTCCAATCTCATATTGCCGGATATTCGCCACCGGAATGCCATAGGCACGTGCGAATTCGTCCTGACTTAACCCGAGCCGGTGGCGCAACTTGCGGATGCGACGGCCCATCAGGCCGCGTTCCAGCCCGGCGACACTAACGTCGAAATCTTCAGGATCATTCGGATCCGCCGGAATGGCGATCATAGATTCTTTGTTCACTGTCATTACTCCGTCTCGCTGAAATCAAACGCACCACTTCACCGCGCCAGATATGAACCGCAGTGTGAAGTTCGCCATCCACCATTCCGATGGCTTTAGATCGATCCTCTCCGTCCACCGGGCGGAAGGATGTCACCACCACATGATCGTCCGCAGCGAACACCCGTCTGCCAAACGCAAGTGGCAAGCGATGCTTGAAACGATTGATCTCATCCTTGTCGGCATCGAACTCTATATGCATGGTATATGTGATTCACACAGTAATAGCAATGTGGTCGCCCGGGCCGATGCCAAGTCATGACTATATGCCGTTGCACACCGATCCGGATGCATTGGGCTTGCGTGGATCCGATGCCCCGCTATCCTCCCCTCATGACAACCCCCGGCCTCATCCTGATGACCATCGCCATTCTGCAATTCACCGTGATCCCGCCGATTGCCGATCTCAACCGCAGCCACGCCGCGAACCCGCTCTGGCCGGGTCATGCCCGGTTTCATGTGGTGACACAGGTGCTCACCACATCTGCGATAGGCGGGCTAGCATTGTTCTTCCTTTGGTCGGGACGGGTCGAGCCACAGCTTGGCATTTGCATCGCGACGATGCTTTCGCTCGTCGCCCTGGTCGGATTTTTCGTGAGCGCTGGCACGGCGCGGTTTTATGGCGGTGCGGTGCGGGAGGATACGGGTATCGCCGCGACGCGGGTCGGTCGGGTTGATGGCAATGTGGCCAATTTTGGCCTTTCGCTCGCTTTGCTTTTGACCGGGCGGTTGCTGCTGCTGTAACCGCTCGGAAATGGCCTTCACGCTTCCCGGATTCGATCTTGATGCGTTCGTCCGCACAACGCTGGCCGAGGATCTCGGGCCCACAGGCCGGGACGTCACATCCGAATCCGTGATTCCTCCCGATGCCCGTTTTTCCGGCGTCATGGACAGCCGCGATCCCGTGGTCGTCGCCGGACTGCCGATTGCCGAGGCGTTCTTCAGGCACCTCGATCGCGCGATCGAGATCGAAACCCTTGCCGACGAAGGCGCGTCTGTTCCGGCGGGCACGGACCTGATGCGCCTTGCCGGCACGGCGCGGGCGATGCTGACGGCCGAACGGTCTGCACTCAACACCGTCCAGCATCTCAGCGGCATTGCGACGATGACGCGCACCTATGTCGATGCGATTGCCGGCACCGGTTGTATCCTGCTCGACACACGCAAGACCATTCCTGGTCTTCGCGTGCTAGAGAAATATGCAACGCGAATGGGCGGAGCCACCAACCACCGGATGGGCCTGTGGGACGCTGCGATGATCAAGGACAATCATGTTGCGGTAGCAGGCGGAGTCGCGAATGCCGTTGGGCGGGCGAAGGATGCCGGGATCGTGCGGATCATTCTTGAGGTCGATCGCATCGCCCAGATCGAACCGGGGCTGGCAGCCGGCGCAACGCATCTCCTGCTCGACAATATGGATGCGCAGGCGCTGAGAGAAGCGGTGGCGCTCGTGGCAGGGCGTGTGCCAACGGAGGCGTCTGGCGGTGTGACGCTGGACACGATCCGCGCGAAGGCGGAAACAGGTGTCACCTATATCTCGGTGGGTCGGCTAACCCAGTCAGCCCCGGCTGCCGATATCGGTCTCGACTTTTCGGTGCGTTTGTAAAAGGATTTGGTGATGGCAGGTAAATGGATGCGCCGCTTGGCAGTGATCGCGGCCCTGACAGGGTTTCCCGCCCTGGCAGTGGCACAGAATCAATGCGCCATTCCCCAATCGATACCAGTCGACCGTGCCATTTTTCCGCCGCCGGGTGCGACCGTTCTTGTGCCTGTGACGGGGCATGTCCTTTCGCTGTCTTGGTCGCCGCAATTCTGCAAGGTGAATGGCGATGACAAGAAGAATGCCCCGCAATGCGGCGGCTCGAGCCGGTTTGGCTTCATCCTGCACGGTTTGTGGCCCGACGGGGAAGGCCAGAAAGATCCTCAATGGTGCAAACGGGTCCCCGCTGTTTCTCAAGACGTAATGCGGGCGAATTTTTGTGCGACGCCCTCTGCGGCACTGATGCAGCATGAATGGGCAAAGCATGGAAGCTGCATCGAAAGCGACGCAGGCCGCTATTTTCGCGCCGCCAACCTGCTTTACACGTCACTCAAATCTCCGGACATGGACGCGCTCTCGCGCTCACAGCCTGTCGTCGGCGACTTTACGAAAGCATTCATCGCGGCCAATCCGGGGCTGACGCCTGACATGGTCCGGGTGGATATAACACCGCTTGGCTGGCTCGAAGGCGTAAGGATATGCCTTGGAAGGGATTATCATCCAAAGCCGTGCCCACGCGATATCGGAGGTACCGGACCTGATGGCAAACTAAGGATCTGGCGTATCAACTGAACAACCTATCGATTGATCGTCGCGGTCCCCGGATGGTGGCGGTCAAGATGCTTTTTGATGATTTTCAGGTTGCGCGTGTTGGACCGGAAGAAAAAATCCGGCACGGCCCCAACCAACGGGATGGCGCCAAGCAGGGCGTCAAAACCAATATTGCCGGCCATCCGGACAATGGTCGATTTGGGCATGCCGAGATTGCGAGCCTCCCAGGCGAGGTAGCTGCCCATGACGGCCGCGATCACGCTCCCTCCAACCGGGATGAGGTCGAGCAGGACATCGAGCCCGATGCGCTGGTTTGTCCCCGGAATGGTAAAAATCCCTTCCAGCAGCTTTTCCATCGACTCGATGCGTCGTCGCACAGCAGCAGGGTGCTGGCCGCCAAATCGGGCAGCACCTGCGTTGATACGATCGATCGTCTCCGGCTTTATCACCATGGGCAACGCTCCTTTGCCCAGATATAAGAGGAGTCGGCGGTGTTTCCAGTGGTCAGCGCTGGACAGCCCTGAAATGGCGCAGGGGATGAATGGCAAACGCACTGGCACGCCAGCCGGTCAATTGCGGGCCGACCAGCGACCAGCGGAGCGGCAGGGCAATTGGAATAAACGGCTGATTGGAAGCAAACGCTGCGTCGGTCTCCGCAATTGCAGCCGCATGCTCGGACAAGGTCGTCGCAGAAACAATCGCCTTCAGAGCAGTCTCGCCAGGTTCGGAACAGGGCATGTTGTTCGCGCACGAAACTCGGGAGAGATACCAGAGCGCACTCGATTGTGGCGCCACCTCGTCAATCAACCTCAAATCAGCGGGATCCTTGAGGCTGACAAGGCGAGTACGAACCCCAATTCGCCGCCAATCATCAGCGAGCGCGGCAAAGAGCAGTCGAGAACTCGCGCCTGCCGGCAACGCAATACGGATTTCAGGCAAGCCGGGATGCCCGTTTACGTAACCGCGTGCGCGGGAAATCCTCGCGGTCAAAGGAAGCGTCACCCACTCGAGCGCTGCCGGCGGCGCAGAGCTATCGAGCTGGGCCGGGAGGATCGATTGCACTGGCTTCCAGTTGGACACACCAAAAAGCTGCACAATCCGGTCGCGATCGATGGACATTGCTAGTGCACGACGAACATTCACATCCGCCAATGCCGTGCTGTCAACATTGACGGCAAGCCCGAACAAACCATAGGCTGGATCGAGCTTGAAACGGCTTGAGGGCACGTTTGCGGCGCGGACGAGGGCCAGATCCGCAAAGCTGCCACCAGTCACAAGCGCAATGTCCTGCAAAGCGAACCGCGCAATCCCGAGGCTCGCCTTTTCGCTGCGCACACGAACATCGGAGCGCTGAAATTCCTCTTCAGTCGGCGTTTCGCCGATTGCTGGAACGAGGCGCAGTCTGGTTACTCCATTGCGCACAGAATGAATCCGGAAAGGGCCTGTGCCCAGCGCCGGACGCGAGCGAAAGATCGCCAGTTCAGGCTGTGCCATCAGCTGCAGAAAATCAGGCTGCGGCACTTTCAGCCGAATCTCGATGACCTGTCCCGTCATGCTGATGATACGCTCCACGCCTGGTAGCAATGGTTTGAGCACATTGTTGCTGGTCGGCGCAGCGATCGCGCGCAGGCGCGCTGCCACTTCCGCGCTCGTCACGGGGCGACCGTCCGCCCATCGTGTCCGACGAATACGGAAAATAACGCTCATTCCATCATCGGTCATGATCCAGCGTTCGGCCAGCGCAGGCTCAATCTGGCCATCGGCGTCGAATGCAACAAGGCCCTGTGCCGTCGCTCCCAGCATCATAGCGGCTTCGCTTCCAATCGGACCGCGATCAGGGTCTGCGATCTGGAGTTTCGACCCGATCAAGCTCATCGTGATCGGCTGCTTGTCGCTCGCGCGCGAACAACTCCCCAAGGCGAGGCCGATCGAGAAAAGCAATGAGATTAACCGCGTCATGGTCGATTCAATCCGCAACGTCCGGCACGTGTCTATAGGGGCCGGGTGACAACGCCAACCCTCCATCAGCCATTTGGCTGGCAATTTGGAATCATCATAGCTCGCAGCATCGGATTTTTAGCATGGACCAGTCTTGGGCGCGCGTAATCATGCAATGACTACATCGCCGATTCTCGCTCTACTACTGGCGTCAGCGCGGTCATATTGCTAACACGGCACCTATCCTTGGAAGCGAGGCAGTTGGCATCTTATGAAATGCATCATATTGGCGGGCGGTTATGGCACTCGGCTTAGCGAGGAAACAAGCCGTATCCCGAAACCCATGGTTTTAATCGGCGAGCGGCCAATACTGTGGCATATCATGAAAATATACAGTACCTATGGCATCACTGATTTCATTATTTGTCTTGGCTACAAGGGATATGCAATCAAGGAATATTTCGCCAACTACCTTCTACATGTCAGTGATGCTGTCATCGATCTTTCAACGGGCGATCTCAAGATTACTCAGAACCAAAGCGAACCTTGGCGAGTGTCGCTGATTGACACCGGCCAAGACACAATGACCGGCGGTCGACTCAAGCGGGTCCTGCCTCTGGTTGCAGATGATGATGAGTTCTGCCTGACATATGGGGATGGCGTCGCCGATGTTGACATCAATGCGCTTGTTGCGTTCCATCGGTCGCACGGCCGGCTCGCGACCGTGACGGCCGTGCCACCACCGAGACGCTTTGGGCAATTGCATGTGGAAAAGGACACGGTTTACGAATTTTCCGAAAAGCCAAGCGGCGAAGGCGGTCTTATCAATGGCGGATTCTTTGTGCTTTCGCCAAAAATCGCCAAATATCTCGTCGATAGCGCAACCGTTTGGGAGCACGAACCCCTTCGCAGCCTTGCGCAAGATGGCGAACTGAAGGCGTTTGAGCATACCGGCTTTTGGCAACCAATGGACACGCTTCGAGACAGGGGGTTGCTAGAGGACCTCTGGTCCAGCGGTGACGCTCCCTGGAAAGTTTGGACGTGACGCCAGGTTTCTGGCGGGGGCGCCGTGTTTTAATTACAGGCAACACTGGGTTCAAGGGAGCATGGCTGACCGCTTGGCTGGATCATCTCGGTGCCACAGTGAGTGGCTACTCACTGACTCCGGATGCATCTCCCAATCTTTGGGACCTTCTGGGCCTCTACACGCGGGTGAATACCAAAATTGCCGACATCAATGACCGGGCGGCGATGCGGACTGTTCTGGATCAACACGCGCCCGAAATCGTTGTTCATTTGGCGGCCCAATCGCTGGTGAGCCGGTCGTATACTGAGCCGGAAGACACATTCGCCACAAATGTTGTTGGTACAGTCACGTTGCTCAGGCAAGTTGCCATGACCCCTTCGGTCAAGGCCGTAATCATTGTCACATCTGACAAATGCTATGAACTCGCCGATCTCGATCGAGGATTCCACGAGAACGATCGGTTTGGCGGTCGGGATCCCTATTCGGCGTCAAAGGGCTGCGCCGAAATCGCGACGGCGAGTATGCGCAAGAGCTACTTCGCGCCGTATGCGGCCGGTGGCCATCCCGCGCGTGTTTGCACCGTACGTGCCGGCAATGTAATTGGCGGAGGCGACTGGTCTGTCGACCGGCTAGTCCCTGATGTCGTTCGCGGATGTCTTGGCGAAGAGGGACGTGTGGTCCTGCGAATGCCACGCGCGATCCGTCCCTGGCAGCACGTGTTGGAGCCTCTGCGTGGCTATCTTACCGTTGCGCAGCAGCTGTTCGAGGGCCGGGACAGCGTGGATCGAGGTTGGAATTTTGGACCGCGCCCAGAAGACGAACGACCGGTCCTCGATGTCGCCAACGCGCTTTGCAAGGCTTTGGGTCGCGGTCGCGTTGATATTGTCGAGGATGCAAATATCCCATACGAGACCAGCGTTCTCCGACTGGATGTCACCGCTGCCCAGGAACAGCTTGGCTGGCGACCCATACTGGATTTTGATGAGGCTATCGATATGACCGCATCCTGGTATGCGAACTGGGCCGAAGGTGCGGAGTCCCGTGCGCAAACAATCACACAGATCGAGACATACATGCAAACCATGCAGGAAAGAGCATGACCAGCCCGACCTGTCGCCACTGCGGCGAACCCTTGACCCAGACCTTTACAGACCTTGGGCTGTCGCCGCTCGCCAACAGCTTTGTCCCGATCTCCGACTCCGGCGTCGTGCAGCCCCGATATCCCCTGCATGCCCGCGTCTGCGGCCAGTGCTTCCTTGTGCAGGTCGACGACGTCGTGCCGCCTGCCGAAATATTTTCGAGCGACTATGCCTATTTCTCCTCCTTTTCAGAGAGCTGGCTGAATCATTGCTCCAGATATGTTGACAGCATCACGGAAAAATTGGCCCTCGGACCCCAGTCTCTGGTCGTCGAGATTGCCTCGAACGACGGGTACCTCCTCCAATATTTTCGCGCGAACGGCGTCCAGGTTCTCGGCGTTGAGCCAGCGGCAAACGTAGCCGCGGAAGCCGAACGGAAAGGAATCCCGACCCGGGTCGCCTTTTTCAGCGCGTCACTCGCCCAATCCCTTCGGGACGAGGGGTTGATGCCGGAACTGGTTTGCGCAGCCAATGTGCTTGCGCATGTTCCCGACATCAATGATTTCGTCGAGGGAGTCAGTGTTCTGCTGAGTGGCAATGCGGTTTTCACCGTTGAGTTCCCGCACGTGCAGAAACTGATCGAGGGTGTGCAGTTTGATACAATCTATCATGAGCATTATTCCTATCTGTCGCTACTCACCGTCGAACGGATCTTTCAGAGCAAGGGCTTGAGGGTCTTCGATGTCGAGGTCCTGAGCACACATGGTGGCTCGCTAAGAGTTTATGCCTGTCTTGACGCCGCCGCCCATCATACAACTTCGCGCGTGGCGGCGGTTCACGCG
>JANLST010000281.1:0-3700 GCA_031362505.1 Sphingomonadales bacterium | reverse complement strand
CCGCCGAACAGATGGGCCGGGTGGTCGTCCTCAACATCGGCCAGCTGAAGCGTACTGACCTTCGCATCCGCCCCGTCTCCGCCAACATCAATGAAGCCGAAATCACGGCCGCGCTCGCCGCCCGCAAAGAGGCCCGTGCGGCAAAGGATTTTACCCGCTCCGACGCGATCCGTGACGACCTTGTCGTGCGCGGGGTCGATGTCATGGATGGCGATCCGCTCGGATGGGACTGGAAACTGGAGATTTGAAATGAGTGACAAGGTTATCGCAGTTCTCCCCGGCATCGCGCGCGGCCTTTTGGCCGAAACCCTGCCTGACTGGGTTGAGCCGCATTTTTTCATGACCAAGGACGAAGCATTCGAATTTGCTCCAATGGCGGAAATCGGCTGGTTCGACATGTACGAGAAGAGCGACATGGCAAAGGCAATCACGCTGGCGTCGGGAATGAAATGGCTGAATTCTGTTTATGCCGGCGTCGACGGCATGCCGCTTGACTTGCTCGCCCAACGTGGGGTGCAGTTTACCAATGGGGCCGGGGTAAACGCAATCACGATTGCCGAATATGTCGTCATGGGCATGCTGACGGTCGCCAAGGGTTATCGTGAGGTCGTGCGCGCACAAGAACGGCGGGAATGGCTGCAGGATTCTCCGGGCAAGGTCGAACTGTTCGGATCAAAGGCGCTCCTTCTCGGCTATGGTGCGATCGGCAAGCTCATCGAAGAAAGACTTCTTGGCTTTGGCGTGGAGACGACGATCGTGCGCCGCACTGCTGGGCCCAACACACTTGGCCCTGGCGAATGGCGGGAAAGATTGAACGAGTTCGACTGGATCATCATTGCCGTTCCGGCAACGCCAGAAACCGACAAAATGATCGGTCAGAGCGAGCTCGCGAGCATGAAGAGCAGCGCGACGATTGTGAATATAGCGCGGGGATCGGTCATCGATCAGGACGCGCTCGTCTTTGCATTGCGAGACAAGCAAATCGGTGCCGCGTTCCTGGATGTAACCGACCCCGAGCCTCTCCCGTCCGGTCACGCGCTCTGGACCCTCGACAATGTCCATATCACGATGCACCTGTCCGGGCGCGCACAGACGCTTATGTTCGAGCGCTCCGGCCAAAGATTCGTCAAAAATCTAGGGCGTTATCGCGCGAGTCAATCGCTTGAACACCAAGTTGATCTCGCACTCGGCTATTGAGCGTGACACCGACGAAATGCCACGTTAGACATTGTCCATCAGCGCGGAATCACGGATAAACCGGAGCCGCTTTAACCGAATGGGTCGCGCCGAATTTCACTCGCGCCGCACGCGCGCCGAAGGGGCAACCGACCATGAGCCAAAAAGCATCTGATCTTTTCATCCAGTGCCTCGAAGACGAAGGTGTCGAATATATCTTCGGCGTTCCTGGCGAGGAAAATCTGGATTTCCTCGATTCGCTTTCGCGGTCGACCAAGATCAAGTTAATCCTGACGCGGCATGAGCAGGGTGCGGGTTTCATGGCGGCGACCTATGGTCGTCATACCGGCAAAACCGGTGTCTGCTTGGCGACACTCGGGCCGGGCGCAACCAATTTCGTGACGGCAGCCGCCTATGCGCAACTCGGCGGAATGCCGATGATGATGATCACAGGCCAAAAGCCGATCAAGAAATCAAAACAAGGGCGTTTCCAGATCCTTGACGTTGTCGCAATGATGGGCCCGATCACCAAATACACGCATCAGATGGCGTCATCGGACAATATACCGAGCCGCGTGCGCGAAGCGTTTCGGCTCGCCGAAGAAGAAAAACCCGGCGCCGTCCATATCGAATTGCCTGAAGACATTGCCGATGAGCATACCGACAGCCTTCCAATCCCGCGCAGTGTTGCGCGCAGGCCAAGTGCCGATCCAAAGGCAGTAGCCGCCGCCGTCGCAAAGCTCGAAGCAGCAAAAGCGCCGATTCTCGTAATCGGGGCCGGTGCGAACCGGACGATGACCAGCAAGATGCTTCAGGAACTGGTCGAAAAAACCAATATCCCCTTCCTGACGACCCAGCTTGGCAAGGGCGTGATCGACGAGCGTCATCCAAAATTCGTGGGCTGTGCCGCATTGTCTGCAGGTGATTTCGTCCACCGCGCAGTCGAGGCGTCGGACTGTATCGTCAATATCGGTCACGATGTGATCGAAAAGCCGCCCTTCTTCATGCGCGCGGACGGCGCACAGGTGATCCATATTTCGGGGCGTTCAGCCGAAGTCGATCCGGTTTATTTCCCGCAAACCGAAGTGATTGGCGATATTGCCAATGCGATCTGGCAAATCAAGGAAGCGATTGTTCGGCAACCGCACTGGAATTTTGACTTCATGCTCAAGGCCCGGGCCGCTGAAGTGGCCCACACGTCGAGCGTATCAGGTGACGAACGCTTCCCGATCTATCCGCCACATCTTGTGAAACAGATCCGCGCAGTCATGCCCGATACCGGCATCATCTGCCTAGACAATGGCGTCTACAAGATCTGGTTCGCGCGCGGTTATGATGCCTATCATGCCAATACTGTATTGCTCGACAATGCGCTTGCTACGATGGGAGCCGGGCTCCCGTCTGCGATGATGTCTTCGATGGTCTATCCCGATCGAAAGGTCATGGCGATCTGCGGTGACGGCGGATTCATGATGAACAGCCAGGAAATGGAAACTGCTGTCCGTCTGAAGCTCAATTTTACCGCCCTCATTCTCAACGACAGCAGCTATGGCATGATCCGCTGGAAACAGGCCAATATGGGTTTCAAGGATTGGGGGCTGACCTATGGCAACCCCGATTTCGTCAAATATGCAGAAAGCTATGGCGCCAATGGGTACCGGGTTGAAAGCGCCGCCCATCTCGATCAATTGCTCAAGCACACCCTGAACACGCCAGGGGTGCACCTGATCGATTGCCCGGTCGATTATTCTGACAATGACCGTATCCTCAACAAGGACATCAAGGAGCTGAGTGCAAAGCTGTGAGCATGCTCAAGGATATTTATCCGCTCTACCTGAACAACAAGGCAGAGCAGCCAAACACCGACCTTGAGGTGACTGACAAATATACCGGCAAGATTGCCTTTCGTTGCGCACAGGCGGACGCCAAGACGATCGATGCCGGAATTCAGGGCGCCGTCGAAGCGGCCGAACCAATGGCGCGCTTGGCCAGTTATGAGCGTCAGGCCGTCCTTCAGCATTGTGTGGATCGCTTCAAGCAACGCTTTGACGAACTGGCCTATGCGCTTTGTGTCGAAGCTGGAAAGCCGATCAAGGATGCAGAAGGCGAAGTATCGCGACTGATCGATACCTTTCGGATTGCAGCCGAGGAATCGGTGCGCATGACCGGGGAGGTCCAACCGCTCGATATTTCACCACGTGCTCGTGGTTATCAAGGGATCTGGAAACGTGTTCCGATCGGCCCCTGCTCCTTTGTTTCCCCGTTCAATTTCCCTCTCAACCTCGCTGCCCACAAGATTGCACCGGCGCTTGCCGTCGGCTGCCCGTTTGTGATGAAACCAGCCAGCCGAACCCCGCTTGGCGCGATCATCATGGGCGAAGTGCTGGCCGAGACGGATTTGCCGAAGGGCGCGTTTTCGATTCTCCCTGCACACCGCGAGGGTGCTGATCTTTTTACCGAGGATGACCGGTTGAAGCTCCTGAGCTTTACCGGCTCTCCGGGCGTCGGCTGGGAGCTGAAGGCC
>JANLST010000245.1:0-13350 GCA_031362505.1 Sphingomonadales bacterium | reverse complement strand
TCGCGAACATGGAGCATGACGGCGTCGGTTTCATCGCTCGCCTCGTGCGCCATAAGGGCGAGAAGATCGAGCGGCTGACGATTGGCAATTCAGGCGACGCTGAAAGCGCCAAGGCTGCGGTTGAGGCTGGCCGCTTCTCGGTCATTTCGGTCGAAACCAAGCCGTTAACGCGCAACCCGCCTCCGCCATTCACGACCTCGACCCTGCAACAGGAAGCCGCGCGCAAGCTCGGCTTTGCGGCGTCGCACACGATGCGGCTGGCGCAGGCGCTCTATGAAGATGGCGCGATCACTTACATGCGGACCGACGGCGTCCAGATGGACCATTCGGCGATCAGCGCCGCACGTGGGGCCATCGCTTCGCGTTACGACGCGTCGTACGTGCCAGACAAGCCGCGCCAATACCAGACCAAGGCCAAGAATGCTCAGGAAGCGCATGAAGCGATCCGTCCCACAGACTTCTCGAAGGACCGTGCAGGCGGCGGCGATCATGCCCGGCTTTATGATCTGATCTTCAAACGCGCGCTGGCCAGCCAGATGGCCTCGGCCCGGATGGAGCGCACCACTGTCGAAATGGCAGATGGAACCGGCCAGACGGGCCTGCGCGCGACCGGGCAGGTTGTGCTCTTCCCCGGTTACCTTGCGCTTTACGAAGAAGGAATCGACGACAGTGACGACGATGAGGCCAAGCGCCTGCCGCGCATGAGCGAAGGAGCGACACCGGCCAAGAAATCGGTCGAGGCCGAGCAGCATTTTACCCAGCCGCCGCCGCGCTATTCTGAAGCGTCGCTGGTCAAGAAAATGGAAGAGTTGGGGATCGGCCGGCCTTCCACCTACGCGTCGATCCTGCAGGTATTGAAGGACCGTGACTATGTGAGCGTGGACAAGAACAGGTTTACGCCGAACGAAAGTGGGCGTTTGGTCACAGCGTTTCTTGAACGCTTTTTTGAAAAATATGTTGGCTTTGATTATACTGCCGGCCTTGAGGAAGAGCTTGACGATGTCTCCGGTGGAAGGGCGCAATGGCAGGCCGTCCTCGAAGCGTTCTGGAAGGATTTCAAGCCAAAGACGGCCGAGGTCATGGAGCAGAAGCCGTCGGAAGTGACAGCGGCACTTGACGAATTCCTTTCTCCTTATCTTTTTCCGCAGGAAGCGGACGGTGCCGATCCCCGCTTGTGCCCGGCCTGCAAGGAAGGGCAGCTCGCTCTGCGTGGTGGCAGGTTCGGGGCGTTCGTCGCATGTTCAAACTATCCGGAATGTAAATTCACCCGCAAGTTCGCACAGCCAGGCGGAGCGGATGCCGGCGGTGATGCCGGGCCTGAAATACTCGGTCAACATCCAGATACCGGGCAGGATGTTTCCCGCAAGTCGGGACGGTTTGGTCCCTACGTCGAGATGGGCGAAGGCAAGGAAGCCAAGCGCGGATCGATCCCCAAGGACATTCCGGGAGAAGATTTCGGGCTCGACTGGGCGGTGAAGTTGCTAAGTCTGCCACGCACGCTAGGCAACCATCCCGAAACGGGGAGCCCGATCACAGCCAGCATCGGCCGCTACGGGCCATACCTGGCGCATGATGGCAAATATGCCCGACTCCAATCGACGAACGATGTGTTCGAAACAGGCATGAACGCTGCCGTCGTGAAGCTAGTGGAAGCGGCCTCGGGCGCCGGTCGCGCTCGGGGCAGCGCCCGTGAGCCGCTCAAGTTGCTTGGCAAGCATCCGAGAACCGATCTTGAGATCAAGCTGATGGAAGGCCGTTACGGCGTTTACGTGACCGATGGCACCAACCACGCGACACTGCCCAAGACAATCGCGCAGGATGCGCTGACACTTGAGGAAGCCGCGCAGTTGATTGACGAGCGCGCGGCCAAAGGGCCTGCAAAGAAAAAGGGCAGGGCGGCACCCCGGAAAAAGGCTGCGGCGAAAAAACCTGCCAAGAAAAAGAGCTAGGTCAGGCCAAGTCTGGTTTCGACAAGATCGAGCGGCATGGCACCGCCGCCGAGAATTCCTGCATGGAAACTTCGTACATCAAAGCGCTTGCCGAACTTGGTCTTGGCGCGTTCTCGAAACGAGAGCAGCCTCAGCTGCCCAAGCTTGTAGCCCAATGCTTGTCCTGGCCAGGCCATGTATCGCTCGATTTCTGCGGTAACGCGGCTTTCGGCAACGCCAGTCGCCTTCAGCATCCAGGCAATCGCCTCCTCGCGGGTCCAGCGCTTGCTATGAAGCCCTGTATCGACGACCAACCTCACCGCCCGAAACAGTTCATCCTGCAATCGGCCCAAATCGCCCAATGGATCATCCCTGTATACGCCGAACTCTGCCATCAGGCGTTCTGAATAAAGCGCCCATCCTTCGGCATAGGCGTTGAAACTCGCGATTTTTACCAAGATTGGAACTTCGCCTAACGCGGCTGCAATAGAACCTTGCGTATGATGCCCCGGCACACCTTCATGATAACTGAGCGTAGGCAGGCGAAATTTGGCAACAGCAGACATATCGCGCAAATTGATCCAGTAGGTGCCAGGTCGTGTGCCATCGAGCGAAGGGCCGTCATAGTAGCCACCGGGCGCAGACGCCTGAGTGGCTTCGGGCACTCGTTTGACGAGCAAAGATTGGCGGGGAATCATTTCCTTAGGCAACAGGTCGGGATAAAGCCCCTCTGCATCCCTGACTTTGGTGCGAACATATGAGAGCAACGCCTCGCGTCCCGCGTCGTTGTTGGGGAACTGGTTGGCAGGATCTTTTGCAAGCGCCGACATACGAGCGCCTATACTTCCCAGAGTCATTCCTCTTTTTTCCAAAAGAACATTCATCTCGCTGGAAATGCGTGACACTTCATCAAGGCCGACTTGATGAATCTCAACTGGCGATTGCGTTGTATCGCCCAGCGATCGGACATTCGCGGCGTAAAATGCATCTCCCTCTGGTAAGGCCCAGACTCCAGCCTCGGTGCGCGCGCTAACTAGCATGGTAAGCAATTCGGCCCTCAGCTTTGCAAAGGCTGGGCGAGCGCTTCTCTTGACTACCATGACCGCACGACGCGTCGCGATCTGGCGCATCCGCACCGATAGCCCGGCTGTTTCCATTCGAGCGGAAAACGCCTTGAGTATAGGCTGATGTGCGGCATCGCCGTCCAGAAGGGAATCCAGAATGGGAATGGTTTTTTCGATCAGCGCACGAGGTGGTGTGCACCCGCGTGCGGCATCCGCGCGGATCTTTTCGATCAGGCCAATCATGCCGGACCCAAGGCTGTCCAGTTTTTCTATCCAGGCATCAACGGCTCGAACGCTGGAAAGTGATTGCTGTTCCATCATCCAGTTCAGACCGTCTACGTGAGGCCCCGTCAGCTGAGACACGACATAGGGGACATGGCCGGAAAAATTGAAAGGGTTGATCTTGCCATAAGGAATGCTTGCGCTGCGCGTGCCATTCTCGAGAATCGCGCCGACGAGTGGCAGATGTTTTGCCAGTTCGGACTCTGCGACGACACGAATACCTGCGAGCAGCTTTTGCGCCGATTGAAGTTCTGAGCGGGTTGTCGCTTCGCCGTCAGGAGAGTAATCATCAAACCGCCGCGCCAGGGACCCGCCGTCAAGTGCACCGGGAGTGCCGTTGTAAACGGCCGATTCCGGGTAACGTGCAAGTATCTTCTCGGTAATTGCCTCAACCGGCCCGACAGTTGGCGGCGGAAGTCGTTTTACTCTGGCGAGGGCAGGTGCAGCCGTTGTCATTGCCAGGGCTGCGATCATTTGGCGGCGGCTCGATTCAAGCATATGCGACTCTTTCATGGCTGATACCTTGGTGACATTGTCGACGAAGGCGGGCAACAGCAGATTATGACCACGGCATGGCGAAGCATTGAAGGTGATTGGGCGACGGGCGTTCTTCTGGTCGCAGATCATGCATCGCGATATGTTCCGCCGGACATCGATCTCCGCCTCGGCCCCGATTTGCTCAACACTCATATTGCGATCGACATCGGTGTTGCCGAGCTCGCCGCGGCGATCAACAAGCAAATGGGGATTCCCGCAATTCTTGGCGGAATTTCAAGACTGGTAGTTGATCTGAACCGTGAACCAGATGCGCCGCATATCATTCCGACGGCGAGTGACGGGCACGCTATTGCTGGTAACGCGATATCGCACCAGGAGAGGCTCGCACGGATTAATCGCTTCTGGTGGCCCTATCATAATGAGGTTGCACGACTGATTGAAAAGAAACGTCCTTGTCTTCTGATTTCGCTTCACAGCTTTACGCCAAGGCTTGAAACCACGCCGGACGAAGTGCGCCCATGGGAGGTCGGCATCCTTTACAACGAGGATGATCGCGCAGCGCGTATCGCGATCCCGGCTTTGGAGAAAGCTGGAGTGGTGGTTGGGGATCAGCTTCCCTATTCGGGCAAACTCCTGAATGCCACGATGAACCGCCATGGAGAAGCAAACGGAATTGCCTATCTCGGTATCGAAATGCGACAAGACTTGATAAATGATCCAGTCGGCGTCGCGCGCTGGCGGGGCATTCTCTCTCCAGTGATATTAGGCTGTGCCAACAGCCTGGGGATTTCGGCATGCAAGGCATAGAATACCGCACACTTCTGGCATTTGTGGTTGTCGTTTCGGTGGCGTTTGGCTGGGTGGTCTCACCGTTTTACGGGTCGATCCTCTGGGCAGTCGTGGCTGCGATCGTTTTTGAACCTCTCAATCGCAATATGCTGAGGCTGCTTCCTCGGTGGCCGAACATGGTCGCGTTGGTGACACTTGTTATGATCGTCGCAATCGTCATTATCCCCGCGATTCTCGTCGGCACGTCGCTGATACAGGAATTGTTGGGTCTTTACGGACGAATTGAGTCAAAGGAACTCAATGTTGCCCAGATTTTTGCCGATGCCCAAAAGAACCTGCCGCGCTCGGTGACGCGGGCGCTTGAGCGGTTCGGCCTGACCGATGTTGATCATTTCAGCCAGCGTTTTTCCGACGGAATCGCCAACATCATTCGCGTCATCGCGACCGGGGCGGTCAATGCGGGGCAAAGCGCTTTCAGCTTTGTGGTAGGCATCGGCATGATGCTCTATCTGACCTTTTTTCTGACCCGCGACGGACCGGGTCTTGTGGGTATGATTCAAAGCAAGATTCCCCTTGTTGACGAACACAAAACCGCTCTGTTCGAAAAGTTTACCACCGTTGTTCGCGCGACAATCAAGGGCAGTATTATCGTCGCAATCATTCAGGGCACGATCGGTGGTTTGATTTTCTGGGCTCTTGGGATTCATGCGGCGCTTTTGGGTGGCGTGATGATGGGTTTCTTCTCGCTTCTTCCGGCGATCGGGACCGGACTTATCTGGGTACCGGTAGCAATCTATCTCTTGGTAACAGGCTCTATTTGGCAGGGCCTGGTTCTGGTTTTTTGTGGATTTTTCGTCATCGGGATGGTGGATAATCTCCTCCGTCCGATCCTCGTCGGAAAGGATACCCGGATGCCCGATTATGTCGTTCTTCTGTCAACCTTGGGCGGGATCGGTATTTTCGGCGTGAACGGATTCATTCTTGGTCCTGTCGTAGCGGCACTTTTCATGGCGGCATGGGACATATTTGGGAGCCCATCAGCCAAGGAGTAACCGGAGCCGGTCTCAATTGCGCTTTATCGCAAGATTGCACACTTGCATTCCAAGCCGTCTCTTCGGCATAGGCCAAGGCCGAAAGTGAGAGCACAATGACCCATCAATTCGATAAATCGAAACTTCCAAGCAGGCATGTTTCGGTCGGTCCGGAGCGGGCACCGCACCGTTCTTATTACTATGCGATGGGTCTGACCGAAGATGAAATAGCGCGACCTTTTGTAGGAATCGCGTCGGCGGGCAATGATTCAGCGCCTTGCAATACGATGCTGGACCATCAAGCCGATATCGCCCGAAAGGGTGTCGAAGCGGGCGGCGGAATGCCGCGTCGATTCAATACGATTACTGTCACCGACGGGATCGCGATGGGCCATCAGGGGATGAAGTCTTCTTTGGTCAGCCGCGAGGTGATCGCAGACTCGGTCGAACTTTCGGTCCGCGGCCATTGCTATGATGCGCTGCTCGGTTTTGCGGGATGCGACAAATCATTGCCCGGTATGATGATGGCGATGCTGAGGCTCAACGTACCTTCGATTTTTATCTATGGGGGATCAATCCTGCCGGGTCGCTACCAGGATCGCGATGTGACAGTTGTAGACGTATTCGAGATTGTTGGAAAATACGCTGCTGGCGCTTGTCCGATCGCGGAGGTTCATGCGCTGGAAAAGGTTGCGTGTCCTGGGCATGGCGCGTGTGGTGGACAATATACGGCCAACACGATGGCATGTGTGGCAGAAGCGATCGGGCTTTCGCTGCCCAATTCGAACATGGCGCCGGCGCCCTATACCACGCGAGACCAAATCGCGCATGCCGCAGGTTTCCAAGTGATGGAATTACTTGCCAGAAATATTCGGCCGCGTGACATCTGCACGATTCAAGCCTTTGAAAATGCAGCGCGAATAGTGGCGGCAACGGGTGGATCGACAAACGGAGCACTCCATTTGCCGGCAATGGCACATGAAGCTGGACTCGAATTTGATCTGTTTGATGTCGCCGAAATATTCAAGACGACGCCGTATATGGCGGATCTCAAACCGGGCGGAAATTACGTGGCAAAGGACATGTATGAAGCCGGTGGCATCTATATGCTGATGAAGTCGCTGATGCAGGAAGGAATGCTTCACGGCAATTGCCTGACCGTGACTGGCAAGACGCTCGGTGAAAACATCGAGGAAATCACATGGAATCCTGACCAGAAGGTCATCCACGCTGCCAACGCTCCACTATCCCCCAGTGGAGGTGTGGTTGGCCTCAGGGGGTCACTGGCCCCGGAAGGGGCAATCGTGAAGGTTGCGGGCATGGCTCGACTTGAATTTACCGGCCCCGCTCAGGTCTTTGATTGTGAGGAAGATGCCTTTGCAGCTGTGGAGGCGCGCCAGATTCGAGAGGGTTCTGTCGTCGTTATCCGCTATGAAGGGCCCAAGGGCGGACCAGGAATGCGCGAGATGTTGTCGACCACAGCGGCGCTGTATGGCCTTGGAATGGGTGAGACGGTGGCGCTCGTTACCGACGGACGATTCTCGGGCGCCACGCGAGGATTCTGCATTGGGCATGTTGGACCAGAAGCAGCAGACGGTGGACCGATCGCACTGGTCGAGGAAGGGGACGAGATCAGTATCGACGCCAATGAGGGTACAATCGAGCTTAATGTGTCAGCGGATGTACTTGCTGCCCGAAGGCTGAAGTGGGAGCCACGCCAGAATGACTATCAGTCTGGCGCATTGTGGCGATACGCACAAAATGTTGGCCCTGCCTGGCAAGGCGCTGTCACGCACCCAGGCGCAAAATCAGAAAAACACGTCTATGCGGATATTTAGCCTTTCTCTCTCACTTTTTCTCGTAGCATGTGGAGGTCAGGCGGACGGAACGAGTGGGAAAGAAACAGTGGCTGAAAATTCTTTTCAGATCCTGTGCATGGTCAACGGCGAAACGCAATTCGCGCCGCTTTGTACGCTTCGAAAATCGACAAGCGACGATGGTCAAATTTTGACGCTGTCGAGCCCAAGCGGAGGATTTCGTCGTCTGCGCGTTACAAACGATGGGCGCGGCGTTGTGGCCGCCGATGGTGCTGTGCCAGCGGACGTCATGCCCCTTGGAGCAAAACTGATCGAAGTGACGATTGGAAATGACCACTACCGTATTCCTGCGAACGTCAAGCAAACCGGACGAGGGCCTCAGTGATGTCCGTTTCCGGTCCAATCCTGACTTCGGCAGAAATGCGAGCTGCCGAGGGCGTGGCGATGGCTGGAGGTGTCTCGGTTGATGCCTTGATGGAACGCGCCGGAGGAGCCGTTGCCGAAGCCGTCTGGCGCTTTGGGGGCGGCAGGCCAACTCTCATCCTGTGCGGTCCGGGCAATAACGGTGGTGACGGTTATGTGGCCGCAAGACGGCTCCTCGAGCGTGGCCTCGATGTTCGGGTGGCGGCTTGCTCTGAGCCAACGACTGAAGTTGCGATCGCGGCACGCAATCGCTGGACGGGTGTTGTAGAGCAATTGGAAGATGTTCAGCCTGCCCCCGTGCTGGTCGACGCTCTTTTCGGCACAGGGCTTTCCCGACCGTTGGATGCGAAAATTGGTGATTCTCTCAAGCGCCTTGCCGATGCCGCGCGATTCATCGTTGCGGTCGATGTGCCGAGCGGAGTCGGCACAGACGATGGCACCAATTTGGGCGCTGTTTCGGCCGATGTCACGTTGGCGCTTGGTTCGATCAAGCCGGCGCATGTTCTATTTCCAGCAGCCCATCTATGTGGCCTGACGAAAACACAGGATATCGGGATTTTGACGTCCAGCGTGACGCAGGTTCTCAATCGTCCGCTTTTGCCCGCACCTGCTCCGCAAGATCACAAGTATAGGCGGGGTCTGGTTGCGGTGGTGGGTGGCCAAATGATGGGTGCTGGTCTGCTTGCGGCCAGCGCGGCCATGCGCCTTGCCGGCTATGTGGTTGCGACCAATCTCAAAGGGCTCGGCGCGGACGCCCTGGTGCATCGTGAATGGTCAGAAATTGCCTCCGATGATCGCGTTGGTGCATTGCTTATCGGCCCGGGGCTTGGACGCGACACAAATGCGCGCGCACAACTTGATCGTGCGTTGCACACGGTCCATCCGCTCGTTCTCGACGCGGATGCTATCCACTTGTTGACGGACTCTGAACTATTGAATTTACGTCGGCGTTCGACCCCGATGATCATGACGCCGCATAGCGGTGAATTTGACGCGCTTTTCGGCAACGGCCCCGGTAGCAAGATTGATCGAGCCCGCGCCGCCGCAGCGAAATCGGGCGCCGTGATGGTCCTGAAAGGGGCGGATACCGTAATTGCAGCACCAGACGGACGGGCGCGTGTCGCGGTTGGTGCGCCGGGGTGGCTCGCCAGTGCTGGAACCGGCGACGTGCTGGCAGGACTGATCTCCGGATGTCTGGCAAATGGCCTCGCGCCGTTCGAGGCTGCTTCGGCAGCAGTCTGGTTGCACAATGAAGCAGCAAGGTTGGCTGGGCCCGGATTGATCGCTGATGATCTTTCCGCGGCCGTACCCAAGGCGCTTGCGCGCTGCCAATGACGCGCATTGTTTCCCTCGCTGCGCGCGGTGACGGCTTGGGGGAGGATGGCAGCTATCATCCTTTGACGGCACCGGATGACCGAATCCTGGCCGACGGACGAATTGTGCCGGGTTCGCATCACATTGAACCAGCCTGCCGTCACTTTGGGACATGCGGAGGCTGCCAACTTCAGCACGTTGACGATGCGGCCTATTCGAACTTCCTGATTGATCGGATCGCGAGCGCGCTGGCTGGGCAGGGCGTCCTTTCGCCTCCTCTCGACACTCCCCACATCTCGGCTACACACACGCGCCGACGCGTCAGTCTCGCTGCTGAAAGGAACAAGGGCGGCGTGCAGATTGGTTTCAACGAAGCGGGCAGCCATCGTCTGATTGATCTGGCCGAATGCTCGGTTATGCATCCACTTCTGTTTGCGCTGCTCAAGCCCTTGCGCAGCCTGCTTGTATCTCTTTTGCCCGAACGACGGCGCGGCAATGTACGAATGACCGTGGCCGATCAAGGGATCGACATGCTTCTAACAGGCGTTGAGATTGAAGGATTGGCCGCAACCGAGACAATCGGCGCATTCGCCGAAAAGCATAAGCTGGCACGCGTGTCCATTGACCAAGGGTTTGGCCCAACAGCCTGGTGGGAGCCTGAGCCGGTAACGATCACCCTTGGTGGCGTGCCCGTGCCCATGCCGGAAGGCGCGTTCCTCCAGGCGACCAGGGATGGCGAAAAGACTCTTGTCGAATCCGTTCGCTCATTCGTCGGCGAAAGCAAAGCGCCAGTCGATCTGTTCGCCGGTCTGGGAACCTTCGCGCTTTCAATCGATGGTCGCGTTCATGCAGTAGAGGGCGCGCGCGATGCTGTTCTGGCACTGCAAGCCGCAGCCAACAGGGCGGAAAGACTGATCGCGACCGAGCATCGCGACCTGTTTCGCAGGCCGTTAACCTCCTTGGAGCTCGCAAGATTTGATGCAATCATTCTTGATCCTCCCCGCGCAGGCGCGAAAGAACAAATCGCTGAAATTGCAGTGTCGAGCGTGCCCAATATCGTCTATGTGTCGTGTAACCCGTCTACCTTTGCCCGCGACGCAAAGACCCTCATCGAGGGAGGCTATCGGCTTGAAACGATCAAGCCTGTAGGCCAGTTCCGCTGGTCAACCCATGTGGAACTGGCCGCCCATTTCAGCCGTTAAGCGGCGCAGACCGCAAGTGCGGCGTGAACGACAAGCATGATCAACGCGATGCTCGATAGGATGAAGATCGAGAATCTGATAGCGACGCGGTTCCATAACGCTTGAACCAGGCTGTGCGCCACTCTCAGGCCGACATAGGCCCAGGCAATCTTGGCGTTCATGCCATCGCCTGCTCCCGCAATTGCGAGGACGAGGGCAACCGCATAAAATACTGTCGGCGCTTCGTGCAAGTGATTGTAATTATGGGCGATCCATTGGACCTTGCCGGGGAGCACATCATCAAGGCTCTTGCCCGTCCCGCCGACCATCTTTCCGACATCAAGCCCTTGGACCTTGCCCATCGCCGGTAGCCGCGTTGCATACATCCAAAGCCACATGATCATCGTCCACGCGGCAAGCGCGACGATTGGCTGGAGAATTTCGCTTTTCATGTTCAGACTCCCAATGTGACGCGCACGGCGTTGATAGCCAGGGCAAGAAGACAACCCGTCGACAGCATAAAGAGTCCGAGCCGAACCGGCATGATCGTGTTGACGGTTGCTTGCCAGATGCTGTGAACAATTCTGATGCCGGTATAGGCCCAGGCCAAAGTCGTGTTCATGCCGCCACCGGCACCGGAAAGCGCCAGCACAAAGACCGTCGCATAGAAGATCGTCGGCTGCTCCATCAGATGCGTATAGTTGTGCGCCTTCCAGTTGACGCTGGGTGGCAGCACCCCGTCAAGATCCTGCCCGCGGCCACCGGGTGCACCTGCCTTCAAATCCATGCCCGCCTTTGCGATCGCCGGAAACCTCGTAAGTGCCATCCAGAACAACATGACAAGCGACCAGAGCACCAGCACAGCGGCCGGTGCGAGTATTGTGTTTTCCATTACCTGCTTCCTTCCCCAATTTTTCGGTGGATCGAAGCTGCCTCAGTTTCAATAGGTTGTCAAAAGCGACCGAATTTTGGTCGCGCGGAGCGAACAGGAAGCGATAGCCTGTCGATCGCGTCAATCAGTGCAATCGCCCATTTTCTGATATTGACATATCGGAAACTCTATTTTTAACTTACTAATCACTTATATATGGAGCTCCCGATGGGCCGCCCGCCACGCATTACAAATGAACGGCTTTTACAGATCGCTCGGATGGTCTTCGTGCGCGATGGCGTGTCTGGATCAACTAAGTCAATATCGGCGCTTGCAGGTATTTCAGAAGCGGCGATTTTCCAGAGATACAGAACCAAGGCCGCGCTGTTCCTCGCGGCCATGTCACCCGTTTATGCCGATACCGCGGCGATGATCGCCTTGGCGGATGACGCAAGAGATGGCCGGGAAGCATTGCAGATTTTGGGCGACGCAGTGTTGGCCTATTTCCGTGAAGCACTTCCTGTGATGCTCCCCGTCATTGCGCATCCTGCGGTTGGTCTGGATGAACTGCTCAAACATATGGGGGGCGGCCCAGCGATGGACATCACTGAGGCGCTTCAAAGCTATTTTCAGGATCAGGCAGAAAAGGGTGCGATCAGCGTCATGAATCCCCGTGCCACCGCCGCGATGCTCGTCACCTCAATGCATAGCGTCGCGCTGTTTGAGATTATGGGGTTGCACGGCGGCGTCATGCCCGAAGCGGGTCTAAACGCCATGATCGACAGCCTTTGGTTCGGAATGTCCCCAGCATTTGCCGAAATTCATCAGGAGCGGTGATTATGAAACCAAGGAAGATTCCGCTGTATTTGGCATGGCTCGTGAGTCCGGCTTTGCTGATCGGGGCGGTCACAGCGCTCTTGCTCGCGGAGCGAATAGGGTGGAGCTATGGTGCCGCGATCGGCACCGTCACCGTTTTTACCGCGATCATTCTTGTCATTCTGGAATGGCGATACCCGCTTGATGAGCGCTGGAAGATGACGTGGCCGTCCTTTCGGCGCGATCTGAAATATTTCGCAACGACGGGGCTGACGATCGCGGCGACCAGCTCTTTGTTCGCACTGGTTGGCATAAAACTGGCAAGCGGCCATCAGGGGGTGGCCAGCAATTGGCCCTTGATTCTCGCCGTGCCCGCCGGATTGTTCGTATTCGATTTCCTTCAATATTGGCAGCACCGGTTCAGTCATGAGGCAAAGGGCGTGATTGGCGCATTTTATTGGCGCGCTCACGTGGCGCACCATCTTCCTGACAAGGTCTATGTCGCGATGCACCCCGCAGGGCACCCCATCAACGGTTTTGTTGTGCGTGGTCTGGCGACGATCGCTCCGCTGTACGCGCTGGGTTTTTCTGCTCAAGCGGTTGCGCTCATCAATCTCGTCATCGGTATCGTCGGGCTGATTTCACACACCAATATCGATCTGCGCGCGGGGCCGCTCAATTATGTCCTGACCGGGAGCGAACTCCATCGCTATCACCATAGTGCGGACCCGGCAGACGGCGGGAACTACGCGATCGTCCTGTCTTTGATCGATGTGATGTTTGGCACGCTCAAATATCGGCCGGGCATCCCGCCTGTGGCGCTTGGCGTCCACAACCCGTCGGCGTACCCAAGTTCCAACGCGCTTTTCGAGGTACTGAAGCTGCCCTTTGGCTCCGCACGAACTGGCCCTACCGCGAGACAGGCCGATGAGATTGCGGTCAGGTCGTGAGCCCGGCAAAGGTTTGACTTTCAAGCGCCCCCTATCAATCGAAGATCGCACCCCATTTGCGCTTGACTCGATCCTTCCAGTGGCCCCGGTGATAGGCGTCCGACGCGAGCAGTGGCATCACTGATCCGGCTTCGGCAAACACCATTTGTTCGATCCCGGTGTTCACCTTGCCCCAACTCGCGGCCTCCTGGAGCGTGGAGGAAGAGCATGCCCCGTCACGCACATCGGCGACCGTGATCTGGACGGCATATTTGTGCACCTGCACATCGTCATGGCCGAGGATTTCGGCGCAGACGACCGTATCCTGAATGAAATTCTTTGGCACGCCTCCGCCGATCATAAGCAGTCCTGTGGTGCCCGCCTTGATCTTGATTTCGGTCAATTCA
>JANLST010000155.1:0-4415 GCA_031362505.1 Sphingomonadales bacterium | reverse complement strand
CTCAACCTTTTCCAGAAGCCCGAGCCCGTCAATCATCGCAACGACCTTTTCGCGCGCGTCCTTGACCATCAGCCCCAGCAAATCCGCCGGAATCAGGCCATCTGTCGTCTGAACAACCTTCGCCTCGGCATCGAGCATGTTGAGCATCTCGCCCGCCTTGAACCCCGCCCGCTTCCCGACTTCGAAATCGTTGAAGTCATGCCCCGGCGTGATCTTCACCGCGCCCGAGCCCAGTTCGGGATCGGCATGTTCGTCAGCAATGATCGGGATCAGCCGCCCGGTGATCGGGAGGCGGACATTCTTGCCGATGACAGCGGTATAGCGCGGATCATCGCCATTCACCGCGACAGCCATATCGGCGAGCATCGTTTCAGGTCGCGTGGTCGCGACCGAAATATGCCCGCTGCCATCCTCAAGAGGATACTTCAGGTGCCAGAATTTGCCGTTGATCTCCACGGTTTCGACCTCGAGATCGGAAATCGCGGTCTTCAGGCCCGGATCCCAGTTCACCAGCCGCTTGTCGCGATAGAGCAGCCCTTCATTGTACAGATCGACAAACACCTTGATGACGGCCTTTGAAAAGCCCTCATCCATCGTGAAGCGTTCATTCTCCCAATCGCAACTGGCCCCAAGGCGTCGGAGTTGGCGCGTGATCGCGCCTCCGCTTTCGGCTTTCCATTCCCAGACCTTGCCGATGAATTCTTCGCGGGTGAAATCGGTGCGCTTCTGCTGGCGCTCGTTCAACTGCCGCTCAACGACCATCTGCGTCGCAATGCCGGCATGATCGGTCCCGACGACCCACAGCGCGTCCTTGCCCTGCAGCCGTGCGTGGCGGATCAATATGTCCTGCAGCGTGTTATCGAGCGCATGACCGATATGAAGGCTTCCGGTGACGTTCGGCGGCGGCATGACGATCGTGAACGGCTGGGCTTCGGGCCGCGATGGGCGGAACGCGCCGGATTCTTCCCAATGGCGATACCATTTGGATTCTATTGCGGTGGGATCAAAGGTTTTGGGGAGTTCAGTCATGACGCGCGGCCTTTGCCAGCAGGTCGCAGGACTGGCAAGCCGCCCGCGCGTCAGGCGGACTCAAGGAATGAAGCGATTTCGGTGAGTCCTCTGGCGCGCTGATCCGCTTTGACGACTCGGAAAGCCGGCTGTGATTCGAGTTTGCGCGCGCGATCAACGGCCTGTTCGATGAGCCTGTCTGGCGCAACAAGCTCGTCGGCCAATCCCGCCCCGATCGAATCGGCAGGCGTCAACAAAAGCGATGAAAGCGCCAGTCGTCGCCGCCAGACCGGATCGAGACCATGCTCCATGATGATTGTGGGCACTTCTGGAAACGGCAGCCCGGCGGCTGCTTCGGGTAGTCCGATCTTGAGCGACGGTGAATCAGCGATCAAAGTCCAGTCACTGGCGAGGCAAATGATCCCGCCCGCGCCGATGGCATGCCCGTTCACGGCGGAAACGACCGCACAGGGAAGCCGGTAAAGTGCGGCTGCAAAATTGTTGACGGCATTCAACAAGCCGCGACGCCCTGCGCGATCCAGCCCAGCGGCAACCTTCGTATCAACACCTGCGGTGAATGCTTTACCCGCGCCGGTCAGAACCAAACCTCCCGCCGGGGGATGGGACATCAGGCCGCGCAGAAATTCCGCCCCCTCATCTAGAAGGTTCGTCGTCAATGCATTGATAGGAGCCCGGTTGATCGAAAGGAGAAGGACGCTGTCGCGCTCTTCCTGCAGGAAATAGCTCACCCTGACCCGAATACTTAGATCAGGCTTTTGCCGGAAATTCTCGCAATTTCCCTTGAAACAAGACCTTCGACCAGCTGTGGCAGGTTGGCGTCGAGCCATTCCTTCGACATCGGGCGAAGCATTTCGCGAACCAGGCCCTCAAGCGTGTCGGTGCCGTTCACCTCAGGCCTCACGATCAGTGCCGAAAGTGCATCGAGCGCCGAGCGACTCGCGACTTCCGCATTGGGCGAAACAAGCGCGAAAGGTGCCGGTGCGGCATCTTCTGCAACTGATTCGGGCGATGTTTCAGTCAGTTCAAGAATATCTTCTTCATCCATGGCGGCCACTGCTTCGGTCACAGCTACGGACTCCTTTTCGGCTTCGTCGCGTGACGCTGTGCGGCGCGGACGCGGCGCGGACAGCGTTTTTGAACTGTCCTCAGAGATGATCTTTTTGATGGACGAAAGAATGTCCTCCATCGTCGGCTCAGTGCTGATATCGTTCATTTTTGCCCACCTTGACGTCTCTATTGATCCTTTACTGACGGATTTTGCGCCTGTGTGTCAACGGTTTGTGTCGCAACAGGCTTTGGTTTTGGGTCGCTATCCCAATCCCAGATGCTGTTGCGGACGCGTTTGTAATTGGTTTCGGGGTCATAAAGGACACCCCCGTCAAGCCCCAGATCGCGCGCTTCAGCCTGCCCCATCGCAGCCAGCAAGCTGAAGCCCGAAACATAGGCATTGCGGCGCGCAGAGACCAATTGCACCTGCGCATTCAGATATTCCTGTTCCGCATTGAGGATATCGAGGATCGAACGATTGCCGACTGTATTTTCGGCGCGCACGCCTTCAAGCGAGAGAGCGGTTGCGGCAACCGCTGCCTCAGTCGAGACGATCACAGCATTTGACGCCCTTAAGCTCGCAAAGGCTGAACGGGTCTGTGCGATGATGCTGCGCTCGGTTGCAATCGACTGCTAGATAGCCTGACTCGAACGCGCTTGGGCCTGCCGCACCTGGGCGCTCGGCGCACCGCCATTATAGAGCGGCATGGTCAGTTGGACGCCGGCTGTGGCGTTTTCTGCGGTTTGAGATGAATTGAAGCCTGGAATGAAAGATCCCAGCGAGTTCAGGAAATTTGCGTAGCTCTTGTCCGCAACAAGCGACACCTTGGGAAGGCGCGATGCCTTGGCCGAACCAATGTCGAATCGCGCTGCCTCTTCGTTCTTCTTTGATGCAATCAAGTCCGGATTACTTGCCAGCGCCTTCTCGACAGCCATTTCAGTCGTTGCCGGCAGGTTTGGCAGCGGCGGCGGCTGCTCGAGGTTGCCCGGTTCACTGCCCACGAGCTGGACATAGCGTTCCCGGCTGCCAATCAGGTTTGATTCTGCAACTTCAAGCTGACTCTGCGCAAAGGCGAGGCGTGACTGTGACTGCGCTATATCGGTGCGTGTCAAATCACCCACTTCAAACCGGTCTCGCGTTGCTTCAAGGTTGGTTTGCAGGACTTTCACCTGATTGCTGTTCAGACGGACAATCGCTTCATCGCGCAGCACGTCCATATAGGCCGCCACGACCTGGCTGAAGACGCTAGCTTCCGTCCCCCTTAGGTTCGCCTGGCCTGCATCAACACGCGAATCGGCAGCGCGAATAGCGTTCTTGACCGCCCCACCCTGATAGATTGGCACGTCAAAATTCAGCCGCCCGGCAACCTGTCGGGTTGGCGACGCGATGCTCGATGTCTGAAGATTTTCGGTATAGGCGCCTGACAGATCCAATCCCGGCAGGCCTCGCGCCTTTGCCAAGGGCACATTTTCGTCATTCGCCCGCTGGCCCGCCCGAGCGCCGGTCAGGGTGGGGTTTGTCGCATAGGCCTTGGCCAAAGCCTCACGCAGCGTATCCGCCTGTGCGGATGTCGCTATGAGGCCCAACGATCCAAATAATAGAACTTTATATTTCAATCGCTTATCCATCATATTTCTCTTAAAAACTAAAGCCGACAGGCGCGGCGAATCCGGGCAATCGAACCGTTTCAATATCGGCGAATGACACAAGGCCTATGCCCTGCCCCGTCTTGCGACCTGACGCGAGTCGCGTCACGCCATTGTCGACAAGCCCTGTCAGGAATCGCCCACCGGCAGCAAGTTGGGCGGCAAATACCCCGGGCACGGCTTCAATCGCTCCGTCAACGATGATCACATCATAGGGTGCGCCCTTGCGCCATCCCGCATCGAGAGGCCCCGCCACGAGATTTATGCCAATTGTTTTTCCAAGCGCCTTCTTGGCGTTGGCAAGCAGCAACGCGTCACTCTCCAGCGCAGTAACGACAGCACCCAATTCAGCCAGTACGGCGGCAGCATAACCGGTCGCAGCGCCAACAAGCAGGACTTTTTCGCCTGCCTTCACCCCGGATTCGGTAATCAAGCGGGCTGTGGCAAGCGGTGCATTGAGAAAACGACTGTTACCAAGCGGAATGGGCACGTCGACATATGCCAATGACGCGCGTTCGGCAGGCACAAAATTCTCACGCGCGACAGCTTCCATTGCCGATACGATCCGGGGATCGCTGACATTGTTGGTACGCAGCTGGCTTGAAACCATCGCCGCACGCATTGCTGAAAAGTCCATTTCGCTCACGTTCTGCCCCGTGCCATAAGTGTTTTATAAGCGCAATACACCTTGA
>JANLST010000235.1:0-6310 GCA_031362505.1 Sphingomonadales bacterium | reverse complement strand
CCTCTGCCTTCGGAGGGCAGCGCTCTATCCAGCTGAGCTACGGGTGCCGAGGACTGCGCCGTTAGCAGGGCCGGGAATGGCGCGCCACCCCTCAAAATTTGTGTCGATCTACTTTGTCACTTTTGCGAGTTCGACAGGCTGGAACTTGCCAAGCCCGCAGCTGGCGCCCGGATCAAGCCGACCTCCGGTTGTGTAAAGAACCGTAATGATGTCGGTCGAACAAAGCTGGCTGAGAGACGTCTTGTAGGAAAAACGCTCCTCAAAGCCGAGTGAGGGGCAGCTATAGGGAAGAGTGTTGCGATACCATTTCTTGCCGCTCGACCGGAAGTCGATCACCTGATCGCTGCGCACGCGGCTTTCGCGAATCTGGACGATAGGAATGCAATCGACGGCGGCACCGGTCTCGCGCGCTTCGGGTACCGCTTTTGGTTCGTGTTTTGCAATGGCGGCGCTGCCGCTCGCGAGCGCTGATGCGATGATGACGAGAGCCCAGGTCCGCATGTCGATTCTCCTTAAGTCCTTGTTTTGGCTTTATTGGCTTTCAATTCTGACTTGGGCCTGAACGTACAAAGATCAGCGACGATACATCGCCAGCATTCGGGGGTGCGTGCCTTGCAGGTATAGCGGCCATGCAGGATCAGCCAATGGTGCGCACCGACGCGGAACGGGGCAGGGGTCTTCGCCTCGAGTTGTTTTTCGACCGCAAGAACTGTCTTTCCCGGTGCCAGCCCAGTGCGGTTTCCGACGCGAAAGATATGCGTGTCGACTGCAAATGTCTCCGCGCCAAATGCGCAATTCATCACGACGTTGGCGGTCTTGCGACCAACTCCCGGAAGCTTTTCGAGCGCATCACGATCGGCGGGAACCTCTCCGCCATGCTCCGCGACAAGCTTTTCCGAGAGGGCGATGACATTCTTTGCCTTGGCGTTGAACAGGCCAATCGTCTTGATATGCTCTTTCAGACCGGCCTCGCCGAGCGCGATCATCTGTTGTGGCGTCTTGACGTCCTCAAACAGAGAACGTGTCGCCTTGTTGACCCCAACATCCGTCGATTGCGCAGACAGAACGACCGCCACGAGCAGTTGATAATGGTTTGCGAAGCGCAGCTCGGTTTCCGGCGAAGGATTGTCTTCGGCGAGCCGGCGATAAAATTCGAATATGTCTGCCTTTTTCATCCCGCGTGCCATGCCATGCACGAATGAAGCATCCTAGCGTGGCTTGCGGAAGCGGTAGACGAACTGGTCGGTCTTCCCTCGGATCGCAGCGTCGAAGACTAGTTGTGTGTGCGGATCATCCGGGTTGCGGAGAAGCGGAGACTCCGCTTCGAATTTGAATCCGGCCTTTTCCAGCTCTGCCTTGACCGTGTCAGGATCGATCCTGTGCAGCGTATTCGAATCGCGCGCTCCGGAACCTGCGACAGCGACATGGTCAATGATCAAAAGCACGCCTCCGGGCTTGAGCGCCTTGAACAGTGCCGCATTTACCGCATCCACCGCGCCCGCCGGGAAAGCGGCAAGGTGCAGGTCATGATAATTTTGTGCAGTGAAAATGAGATTCACACTCTCGGGAAAATTGAGCGCACCCAGCGAGTTGTTGAGCGCTGTGACATTGGCATAGGCACCGGCCACCGTGTTCTGCTCTTCGGCATATTGCGCCCGGAATTTGATAAACTCAGCAGGCTGATAAGCATAGACCCTGCCTTTTGGTCCGACCGTCCTGGCCAGAAGGCGCGTGAAGTATCCACCACCCATGATGAAATCGATGGCTTTGTCGCCCGGCTTGATCTGGGCGAATTCAAGGATGGCAGCCGGCTTGCGGGCGTCATCCCGTTTTACGTCGTCGGCAGGACGGGCAGGATCGCTGATTGCCCGTGCAATGGCGGCCGTCGCATTGTTTGAAGGTTTGGCAACCACTGGTTGGACCAGAACCATTGCGACAAGTGCTGCTGAATATAAAAGTTTCATGGCCGAACCTCGTGGGAAAAGAACAATAAGCCGGAGTCTATCCGTCAGGGTTGGACGCGTCCAGTCGGCGAGATATCATCGGCTAGTTGGGCGGTTTCCCGAATGGATTTTTCGGTGCGCGAAGTGTGAGGCGAACGGGCACGGCGCCAAATCCCAGCTCGCGGCGGATGCCGTTCATCAGATACCGACGATAGCTTTCTGGAAGCGCGTCAACGCGGGTGCCAAAGATGACGAAACTTGGCGGGCGGGACTTGATCTGGGTCACGTAGCGCAGCTTGATCCGTTTGCCACCAGGAGCGGGTGGCGGATTTTTCTCGATCGCTGTTTCGAACCAGCGATTCAGTTGCCCTGTCGTTACGCGCTTGCTCCATGCTTCGCGGGTCTCGAACGCAACCTGGAGCAGCGTGTCGATGCCCTTTCCGGTCGCTGCTGAAAGCGTGAGCAATGGTACGCCCTTCACCTGCGCAAAGCCATCGTCGAGTGCGCCGCGGATGCCTTGGTAGAGTGCAGAACCGTGTTCAACCGTATCCCATTTGTTGAGGGCAATCACCATTGCCCGTCCTTCCTCGAAAATCTGGTCTGCGATCCGCAAATCCTGTGCTTCAAGCCCGCGCGTTGCATCGAGAAGGAGGACAACAACTTCGGCAAAATCGATCGCGTGCCGCGTATCGGCAGCGGACAGGCGTTCGAGCTTGTCATCCACTTTTGATTTCTTGCGCAACCCGGCGGTATCGATCAGGCGAACCTCACGATCTCGCCCTTCTTCGTCTTGCCAGGACCAGTCGATTGAAATTGAATCCCGGGTGATTCCGGCCTCCGGACCAGTGATCATCCGATCCTCGCCGAGCATCTTGTTGACCAGGGTCGATTTCCCGGCATTTGGTCGCCCGACGATGGCCAGCTTCAGCGGTGCATTCGGGCTCTCGTCGTCCTCATCTTCACGCTCGAAATCATCGCGTTCGAGATGGGGGAGGAGTTCGGAAAAGAGTTCGGACAATCCCTCTCCATGTTCGGCGCTGAACGCGATGGGATCGCCAAAGCCAAGCGAATAGGCTTCGAAGATCCCGCTTTCGCTGGCCCGACCTTCCGCCTTGTTGGCCAGGAGCACGACCGGCGTCTTTGAACCCCGCAGCCAGCGCCCGATTTCTTCATCGAGGGGAACAACGCCTGCGCGTGCATCGATCACGAACAGGGCAACGTCGGCGCTGTTGACCGCGGCCTCGGTCTGCGCACGCATACGGCCGGGGAGCGATTGGGGATCATCTTCTTCGAAACCGGCAGTGTCGATGATCCGGAAATTCAGCCCCAGCAATTCGGCATCGCCTTCACGCCGGTCGCGGGTTACACCTGGTCGGTCATCGACCAGCGCCAGCTTCTTGCCGACGAGCCGGTTGAACAGAGTCGACTTCCCGACATTGGGGCGCCCGATGATGGCGACCACGGGGAGGGTGGAGGCCATCTCTGCCGCCGCCTCCCTATCGCCAGGCCGTCAGGTGACCATCATTGGTCAGGACGTAAAGTGTATTGTTCGCGACGATCGGCGGGAGAAAAACCGGCCCACCGGCCTTGGTCTTGCTCTGCAATGCGCCGTTGGACGGATTGATATTGGCGAGCTGGCCTTCCGAACTTGCGACAATCAGTCGATCGCCGGCAAGGAGCGGACCGGTCCAGATAATCGGGCCATTCTTCTTCTTTTCCTTGCGGTAGCGCGGCAGCTGCGAAATCCAGCGGACCTTTCCGTTGGCCCGGGCGAGGCAGAGGAGCCGGGCCTGATCATCAATGACGAACACCCATTCGCCGGCCACCCACGGTGTCGCAATTCCGGCCACATTAATTTCCCAAATGCGTTGGCCGGTCACGAGCTCCATGCTGACCATACGCCCGCCCTGACCGATTGCAAAAACGCGTCCGCGATCAATCACCGGGCTTGCATCAACGTCGGAAAGGCTGGCGACCGATGTAGAGATGCTGGTCCGGGATAACGCATCGGCCCACAGCGACCGGCCATTCTCGTATCGATAGGCATTGAGTTCGCCCGACGAGAAGCCCGCAACAACGCTGCCTTGCGCAACCGCCGGCGCTGCTGCGCCGAAAATGCCCGATACTTCGAGCGAAGCCGCTTCGTTCCAGATCACGCTGCCATCTGTCATCTTGAGAGAGAATATCTGGTTATCCTGGCTCATGACATAGAGCTGACCGTTGGCAATCGACGGCGCGCCACGCAACGGTCCGCCAGGCCGCACTTTCCAGAGAAGTTTCCCGTCTGCCGCATTCAAGGCAACAACATCGCCCAGCCCGGACGTTGCGTAGAGCTTGCCATCTTCATAGCTGACCCCGCCGCCGAACAGCGAGCCGCGGTTACCAACCATTTCGCCGGAAATGATGCTGATATGACCTGCGACATCCTTGGGATCGCCAATCTGCCTGTCCCAGAGTTTGGCACCCGTTCCGGCATCGAACGCATGGACATTGGCGTAGATATCGACGACGAAAATCTTGCCTTCACCGACAACCGGCGATGCAGCAAGCCGCCCATAGGGGGTCGTGCCTTTGATCTTGACCGTCCAGGCTTCGCCCAGCGCCGCGCCGACCGCGACATGCTCCATCATCTTTGCGCCATTGCCGCCAGGTTGGGCCCAGGCCGTATTCACCTGCGCGGGCGGGAGCAGAACAGCGACATCGGCAAGCGACGGATCAATATCGGCGTTGGATTCCGATGTCAGGATCGGGACGCGTTCTCCGATTGTCGGCGTCTTGGGCCGCTTGTCCCCCCCACGGCCGAACACACCGCATCCGGCAAGCGCAAGCGCCATCATGCCGAGAATCAAACCGGTGCGAAACATCTTCATTTGGTTACTTCCTTGGCTGAGGGATGAATTGTGTCGACCCCTAAACTCCCGGCCATCTGCACTGCGCGTGAACGAATGGTTTCAGGAACATTTTCATCTTTTCCGATGTCGGCGTATATTTTGCCGGCGAGTTCCGGCTTCCCCATTTTGAGATAGGCGGCCGCGACCATTTCACCGGCACTGCCGAACCAGGGGTTGCCATTGACTGCAAGGGGTCTCAGTCGCGCAACAACGGCCTCGGGTTTGATCGTGTCGAACTCGGCAGACGTCTGGCGAATGAGTGCGAGATCGCGCCACGGTTTTGCCAGGGCTGTGTCCGCGGCCACTTCGGAAAAAATCTTGGCGGCGCCAGCAAGATCGTTTTTCTCAAGCGCAATGCCTGCCTGGGCCAGCTTGGCCGACGCCCGATAGCCTTCGTGTTGCGAATCGGTGAGCGTTGAGAGCTTTACGGCAGCGGAATCGACGCTGCCCGATTGCAGATCATCAAGAGCTTGTGAAAGCTGTTCGCCTTCAACGCCCGCAGCCTTGGTCTGACGATCCTGCCAATAGAGCCATCCGCCCCATGTCCCGAGGACAAGGAGGATCGAGGCAATGGCGAGGCGCCCGAAACGCTTCCAAAGTGATTGAAGTTCATCGCGTCGTAATTCTTCGTCGACTTCGCGCAGAAAGGCTTCATTGGTAGGAGGCGTGGACGCCAAGACGGATCTCCGGAAACGAAAACTGGCTCTCCTTAGCGATGCGTTCGCCGAAGGGGAAGCGCCCTATTTGGGCTGGTAGGTTTGGTCCGGCGTGGGAAAGGCGCGGGCGCGGACATCTGCTGCATAACGCGCTGCTGCCTCGCCGATTTCATTGCCCACTTCATGGTAGCGTTTCACGAATCTGGGCACGCGATCAAACATTCCAAGCATATCTTCGGACACAAGGACCTGTCCGTCACATTCAGCGGAGGCGCCTATTCCGATCGTCGGACAGGCCACCGCCTTGGTCACTTCAATCGCGATCGGTTCCAGGACGCCTTCAACAACCATTGCGAAGCATCCAGCATTGTCGACGGCGGTCGCATCCGCAAGGATCTTTGCACGTTCGGCTTCACTTCGACCGCGTGCGCCATAGCCGCCCAGATTGTTGATTGCTTGCGGCGTTAGCCCGATATGGGCGCACACCGGGATGCCTCTTGCTGACAGAAACGCGATCGTCGGCGCCATCGCTTCTCCGCCCTCGAGCTTGATCGCGGCTGCCCCGGTCTCCTTGAGAACACGCGACGCGCTGGTGAAGGCCTGTTCAAGGGATCCTTCATAGCTGCCAAAAGGCATGTCAACGATCACCATCGAGTGATAGCTGCCACGCACGACGGCCGCACCATGCGCGCACATCATCTCGAGCGTGACCGGTATCGTCGAGGGCAGGCCGTAAACGACCTGACCAAGGGAATCCCCGACCAGCAGCATGTCGCAATGCGGATCGAGCAGTTGCGCCATCCGAACGGTATACGCCGTC
>JANLST010000227.1:0-2863 GCA_031362505.1 Sphingomonadales bacterium | reverse complement strand
CCAAGGCCGCACAACGCCATCAATGGCGCGATCACGAGCCCGCGAAGAAGGTGGGTTGTCTCCCAATGGATCGGATCAATAATCCTGTCCCAAACGAAGAAAGCATAGACAAAGAACGCGCTGATAAAAAGAAACAGCTGCGATTCTCTTACCGTTCCTAGCAAGTACCTGTCTGCAAAAGCCCGCTCGTCTTCTACGGTCGAACAATGCAATCCCACGCGTGACAGAAAGTTTATCATCCGTGCTCCTGCCGGAGAGCCTAGCGTGATGCCTGATCACTGCCAATGGTCTTGACTCAGTAACTTTGATTCATCCCCGACACAAACTTGACGAATGGTGATGTCGCGACCGTCGAAATTATCGCACCTGCGACGCGACCTCGACCTCTCGCCATTCGCCCGGCTGTATTCCTTCGACCGTCCAGTCGCCTATGCTCCACCGCACCAGCCTGAGTGTCGGATGGCCGATGGCCGCCGTCATCCGGCGGACTTGCCGGTTTCGTCCCTCACGGATCGTCAGCTTGATCCAGCAGTCGGGCACATTCTTGCGCACGCGTATTGGGGGATCGCGGGGCCAGAGGGCTGGATCAGCGATGCGTTCAGCCTCGGCAGGCAAGGTCAACCCGTCTTTCAAACCGACGCCTCGCCGCAGCAGATCTAGACTTGCCTCGGCCACATCGCCTTCGACCTGTACGAGGTAGGATTTGGACATCTTGAACCGTGGATCGGCAATCCGCGCCTGAAGCCGGCCATCGTCGGTTAGCAGCAGTAACCCCTCGCTATCGAGATCGAGCCGCCCCGCTGGATAAACGCCGGGCAGGTCGATGAAATTCGAAAGAGTCGGGCGGGCCGATGCAGTCCCGCGATCCGTGAATTGGCAAAGCACCCCATAGGGTTTGTTGAACAGGATCAAACGCGGCATCGCCTTCATCGATCTCCACTTTATTGCGCGATCGTGAAACACGATGCGCTATCGTTCAGGCGTATGCCAATCCTCGGCAACGATATTCATCTTGCGGAGCCTGAGCGCAAGACCAAGCGCTACTCCAACGCCAATCGCCACCGTCAGGTCCGCAAAGACGGTCAGGATCAGCGTGACCACCAACAACAGTCGGTCCTCGACAGGTGCCGCCAGATGATCGCGCCATTTGTGCGGCTCGCTCATATTATAGGCAGTTAGCATAAGCACCGCGGCCAGAGCGGGCATCGCTAGATATCCAGCCAGTCCGCCCACCGTCATCATGATAATCAGGATCGTGATCGCATGAACGAGTCCCGCAACCGGAGTCTTTCCGCCCGCCCGCACATTGGTTGCAGTGCGCGCAATGGCGCCTGTCGCGGGGAGTCCACCAAAAACGGCAGAGCCAATATTTGCCAAACCCTGAGCAAGCATTTCAGCGTTGGGCCGGTGCTTGCTTTCAATCATCTTGTCGGCAACCATCGCCGATAATAGAGATTCGACACCCGCCAAAAACGCGATGACAAAGGCCGACGGCAGCAACGCGATGATCCGCGCCTGCGAAAAGTCGGGGATCGATGGTACGGGCAACCGGTTTGGAAGTGCGCCGAAACGCGAAAAGATGGTGTCGACCGGCAACGTCATGGCTGCGACCAACGCCGAGGCTATGGCCACTGCTACAATTAAACCGGGCACCTTCGGGGCAAGCCTTCGAAACAGGATAATCAGCCCAAGTGCCAGAGCAGCAATGCCGAGCGCAGACATGTTCACGGTCTCGCGCGCACCCCAAAGCGCATTGACTTTCTCGATAAAGTCAGCCGGAAGACTCTCTATTTTTAACCCCAGAAAGTCCCTGATCTGGCTTGTTGCGATGATGATGCCAATGCCAATGGTAAAACCGTTGACGACGGCCTCAGGCACATAGCGGATCAAATTCCCGGCGCGCAGGACCCCGGCAAGGACCAGGACCACGCCTGCCATCAGAGTCGCGAGCACCAGCCCGTCATAGCCGTGTTGTGCAATGATGCCGAACACGATCACAATAAATGCGCCGGTCGGCCCACCGATCTGGACACGGCTGCCGCCAAACAGTGATATCAGAAAGCCGCCAATGATTGCGGTGATGATCCCCTTGGCCGGGTCTGCTCCCGAAGCGATCGCAATCGCAATGCTCAGCGGCAACGCAACCATCGCCACCGTAACGCCCGCCATGACGTCCGAGGCAAGATCCTTCCCTGAATAGCCTTGCAGGGTTGTAAGGATTTTGGGCTTCATAAACCTTTCATCAATCCAATCGCGCTCCTTGTCGCCGCAACTCCGCCTGCACCGCGCCTACATCAATATCCCCGAACCCGCGCCCGGTCTTTGCGCTTATGGCCGCCGCCACACCTGCGCCTTGCCCCGCCACCGCGCAACACATCATGTTGCGGACGGCTGCGTGGCTCATCTTGTCGCCGCCGATAGTGCGGCCAGTGACGATCAGGTTTCTCACGCCCCTGGGCAGCATCGAACGATAGGGCACCTGGAAATAGCGCCCGGTGGTTGGCAGAATAAGGAGGCCGTATCCATCGATGAATTCGGGGAAGATGCCAATACTGTCATCAAACCGCGCCTGACCACGCACATCGCTTCCGGTCATATTGTACGCGGCATCGATCTTGCGCGTGTCGCGAATGCCGAGCGTCATGCCGAAGTTGCGGAGCTTGGCCTCCTCACAACCCGGCATGAAGTGTTTGAGCGCCTCGACCGCGAGCATCGCCTGTTTGCGTCCGTCCATTTCGCCCCGGGTCAAATCGTCCGGATTGGTGCCGTCGAGCGTGAAGTGAACCATGTTGAGATAGGTGAGATCACCCTGATCCGAAACAGTCCCCCATGTGCCGGCGATGGTCGCGAGGTTATCAGGCAA
>JANLST010000221.1:0-7191 GCA_031362505.1 Sphingomonadales bacterium | reverse complement strand
AATGTGCGATACCAAGAGCGCTGCCGACATACGAACCTGTGCCCAAAGAGCGGCATCCACAAATCGGCATCATAATTGGCAACCCCGAGGTCAATACTGCGTTTGTCGGGGTGCAATTCTCGGTCATTTTTTCCGATGGATCCGCCATCGAACGGATCAGTGGCCCAGGCGGGTGGACCAGCCTGCCAGTGCAACCCGGAAAAAGCGTCCGCGCTTTGAGGGCGGAGGTCGACATCGACGATCCAGGCAGGTTCACCTTTCCGATCGCGTTGTCCGGCCCCGGGGTGCTGATCATTGATATTAACCCGGAGGCCTTCGCCGTCATGAAGCTCGAACCGACAACGCTTTCGATCGAACAAGATGGCAGCCTGCGTTCCAAACAAGACGGAAATGGAATCTATTTACGGAAATAGGGCGATTGATTTCGTCTTCGGAACTCGGATCGCTAAAACCCGGCTTCCTCTCAAGTGGATAGTTCCGGAGTCCGTCCCTTGCAGGCTTCGGCGATCATCGCATTCAACCGTCCTGCCTGAATCCGCCATGCACGTTCTTGACGATCATTCCATCCGGTACCGGCCGCATCGGCAAGCGCGTCAACAACCATGTCTACAAATGCCCTATATTGAGCCTGGGGAATCTCTCCATAGTTGCGATGAAGGTCGACAAAGTTGGTAATTGTTACTGGTACCCAGGATTCATCGGCTGCAAGGCCGAGCAAAGCCTCAATCGTCTCGTTCGTCATCCGACCGCTTGCCGCCGCGAGGTTGATAAAGGCCGGACGCTGTTCTGGAAAGGAGTCAAAGAAGCGCGCAAACAGGCCAGGTATGATGTCGATATCGGCTTCTGCAATGGCGACCAGGGTGGCCTCCATCTGGGCGGAGTCCGAATTGTCGGTCACGTTGTTTCTGGTTTTCCGAACGGCCACTCGATCGAACCGCCAACCCAGAGCGCCCACCAGACAAAGACCGGCTGAAACGCGAGCCTTGGCGCATGATACCACCAACTCAGATGCGCGCCGCCGACCGCAATATCATTGATCGCGTGATTGATATTCGCAGGAAAAACACAAACAGCATAGGCTGCAAACGCAATCCCGGCGGCGACCCTTAATGGCCGAATGAAAAGCAGCGCGACCGCGCCGGCGATTTCACACAGTCCGGTAAGAAGGACGACCGTTTCAGGGTAGGGCACCCAGCCCGGCGTAATCTGAAGAAAGCCTCCGGGTGAGCGGACGTGCGCCACGCCTGCGATGAAATAGATAACGCCCAACAGGACCCGCAGGCTTGTTCTTGCCCATTCTTTCGTATTCGTCATGGCCCGGTTATCACCATTGCGTATTGCCCTGTCAAAGAGGAATGCGCGGGTGGAACTTTAATCCTTGATCGTGACCATGCCGACAGGGTTGCCCTTGGTGGAGGGCGCTGCTGCGCTGCTCTTTTTCTTTTCGGCCTTTGGTTTGCGCGCTTCCTTGTTCGATTTCTTCTGACCTTTTGCCATGATCTCTTCCTCTCGTGGGTACCGTTCGCCCCAACCCGTCCTTAGAGAGAAATGTGCCGGAACACGTCATGAATTCGGTTGCCCGGCTTCAGATCCAGCCCGGAGAATGAACGACTTCGAGTTTCATGCCGTCCGGATCTTCGAAGAATACGGCATAATAATCGCCCGAATACTGAGGATAGTGCGCCGGAGCATCCAGAACCGTTATGTCATGTTTCAACAGAAGGTGGTGGACAGCGTCCACATCCTCGCGGCTCTCTGCGAACCACGCGAGGTGGTGAAGGCCCGGCGCATAGCGCTTGTGAACATGATCCGACACTGCGGGTTCGCATTGGCGCAGGCCGAGCGAGGCCCCATCGCCATCGGAACCCAAGTCCCATTCGCAACCCTGCGCATCGTCCTTGACCATCCTGTAACCCAGAAATTCGAGGACCGGGCCATACACGCGGCAAGAGGCAGCCAGATTGCTTACATTCAGGTCGATATGATGAAATCTGCCACGCATCGCATCCGCCGCCTTCTCATCCCCAGTTGCCGATCCCGGAATTAGTCTGACGCGCGGGGGCGAGTCAAAGTTCTGGGCTACGCTGCCTTTCGCAACCGCGCTACCGACGGAACATCTCGGATCTTTGCGGGCATCCTGTTCCACGCGTCGAGCGCAGCGATCTTGTAGGCCTCTGCCAGCGTTGGATAATTGAAGGTGTGCTCGATGAAATAATCGAGAGTGCCGCCGAGATTGGCAACGGCCTGGCCTATATGGATCAATTCCGTTGCGCCCTCACCGATGATATGGACGCCCAGCAAGCGTCGATCAGCCAGGTTGAAGATCATTTTGAGAAGGCCACCGCCAACGCCCATGATATGTCCTCGCGATGTTTCGCGAAGGCGGGCAACGCCTACTTCGAACTGCAGTCCTGCCTCGCGAGCTGCGGCTTCAGTCATCCCGACTGAAGAGATTTCGGGCACAGCATAGATGCCGAACGGGAACATTTCCGAACCAGTGGGAATGGGAGCACCAAATGCGTGGCAGGCGGCAATTCTGCCTTGCTCCATCGATGTCGAGGCCAGGCTTGGAAAGCCGATGACGTCTCCGGCCGCATAGATATGCTCGACACTGGTCTGCATGGTTCTGACATCAACACTCAGCTTGCCGCGTGAATCCGCTTCGAGCCCGCAATGCTCCAGTCCCAGACCCGCTGTCGCCCCGATCCGGCCCGCTGCATACAGGAGCATGTCCGAGGCAATGACGCGCCCATCGCTGGTCGTTGCGCGAACAACGCCCTTTTCGAGTACCACCTTGTCAACGGTCACGCCGAGGCGCACGGAAATTCCCCGGTCACGCAGTTGATGCAGCAGATAGTCCGTGATTTCGCTGTCGATGAAATCGAGGATGGTCTCGCGCGGTTCGATGATCGTCACCGGAATATCCAGCGCGCTCATGATTGTCGCATATTCGATACCGATGACGCCTGCGCCCACCACGGTCAGGCTGCGCGGCAGGCGCGGGGTTTTGATAAAGGCGTCGCTATCGAGCACATGATGGTCGTCAAAGGTAACCGACGCCGGGCGATAGGGCGCGGTGCCAACGGCCACCAGAATATGGGCACCGTAGACGGTCTCTTCGCTCGTCGATCCGTTTTCGGTGTGGGTTATGGTGATATGGTGATCATCCGCGAACCGGCCCAGCCCCTTTGCGACGCGGACGCCATTTCGCGCAAACTGAAGCTCAAGAATGTCGACTTCGTGGCGAAGGGTTGCATCGATGCGCGCGCTTAAATCCGCAGCGCAGATGTTGCGCTTGACCCGATAGGCCTGCCCGTAAAACCCGCGTTCCCGCCAGCCGGAAAGATTGAGCGCCGTTTCGCGCAGGGTCTTTGATGGCACGGTGCCGGTATGGACCGAAACGCCGCCAATCTGTGCCCGATCATCGACGACCAATACAGCGCGGCCCAGCTTTGCCGCCTGGATGGCCGCACGCCGGCCTGCAGGACCGCTGCCCAAAACTACGAGATCATATTTTGTCATGCTGGTTTCCTTGGTTATCGAATGTGAAATCCGGGGCGCGGGACAGGGGTTTTGGCAAATTCGATATGTGTGGCGGCGGGCGCACCTGTCAGCGCTTGCACGACCGTATCTGTGTTGATCTTGGTATCGAATTTGATTCCAACCTCGCCCCCTCGGGTCCAGGCAATCTTGGCGCTCAGTTCGCCAACACCTTTCAGAATAACCCTGACGGGATGTCCACGCTTGAGTTTGACGGGCAATGTTGTCCGAATGCCGCCGCTGGAAAGGTCAAGCACGCGTGATGTTGTCGAAGGAAGCATGTCATCAAACTTGATCGTGGCAAGCAACAGCATACCGATACGCAAACCGGCCCGGCGATCAGAGTCGTCCTTGGCCTTGCGGCTTGGAGCGTCGACCGATTTCGTCACCTGATTTTTCGCTTCTGTATCCTGGACATATTAACCATGTCAGGATGAACGGCGCGACGCGCAAAAGTTTAAGCGGAAAACCGGCGTTTTTTGAGTAAAACCAGCCTACCAATGCCGAATTGAAATGCTCAGGCCGTCGCGCTGTTGTTTCGGGGCGCCATGTGATCGAAGGTTGGGACGATATCCGTCAGCAACTCCTCCACAATTCGGATCGCATCGGGAGATAATCGCAGCAGATAAGACCGGCCGTCTTTCTGGTTTCTGGACCGTTCTATCATTCCACGATCCGACAAGACCGTAATGTAGCGAAGCGCAGTCGTGATCGGAACCATGGCTGCGGCGCAGGCACTGGTAACGCAGACATCCTGATGTTTGCTGTTGTGGATGTACAGATCCAGAATGATATCCCAGGCCGGATCGGCGAAAATATCCGTTCCGAACCGCGTCGTCATCAGCGCATCGCGCCGTCGGCGAAATCGGTACAAATTCTCGGCAGTGGCCGTCAGGTTCCGCTCGGGATCATTTCGCGGGCCCTCTTTGGCCTCATTGCTGGTACTGATCAAGCGCGAAAGGAGACTGACAAATGTCGAAAGTTCCTTTCCATCGAGGCCAAGCGCGGACAAATCCACATTATCCTGAAGGATATGAATATCACCCATGTCGTCTCTCCCCTGACGCTATTTGACCGCACTCTGGTTCCAGCAATGCTTTTGCGCATTGTCTGAATATTCAAATTGATGACGCTTTATCTGGCTTAAAGAAATATTATTACGTATCAATCAAAATTTCTAACCTATTCCATACCTAATGAGTGAGCTTGTAAAGTCTAAAAATCGGCATTGCTGTCGATTTTCGCATCTTCCCACACTGGTTCCGCATTGTTCGGCGTCGTTTTGAACATGCGATCGATCATTTCCAGCGCCTTTGCGCTTAGTTCCAGAACGGGCGCCGGTTTGACGTCACGCGTCCTGACAAGGTCGTTGGCTTCAAGCATTGAGATGCACCGCGTCAGTGTTTCCGGCGAAGCAAGCAGGACATCACCAAGATCTGCAAACGTCACCGGCCGTTTTTCGGTGCGGGCTGCATGAAGAAGCAGGATCGTTTCCCATGAAGGGTCGGAATAGAGCATGTTTCCAAAGATGGCGTCTCGCGTGCGGAGAAACTTGCACATGGCTTGTACGAGTGCGCCCTGATTGTTTGGCTTTGTCACGTCCTGACGCAAATATTCGTCCATCTCTGAAGGATGCAAACCAAATAGTGAATTTTCTTCGATCGGTGGAATCTGACTATCCTTGTTTCCTGGCTCGTCGGTTCGCGATATGCATTCAGCAAGTATGCCGCTTAAGCATCGTTTTCCGTTAACCATTTTTACTTGAACGAATCCAAGCACTTGTTGCCAGTTCCATTCTTACCAAAAACATGACATAATGCGCCATGGCCGATATATCGAACGATACCCCTGTGCTGCCAATCCAGCATTTTCGCATGGCTTTGCGGACGCTGAATGCGCCTGTCGATCTTGTCGAAAGGATATTGGACGGTTCCGGAATTGTGATGGCAGATCTTGAAAAGCCGAGTTTTGAAATGCCGGTTTCGGCCATTTGGCCGATTTGTGACAATGTGGCCCAGATTTTTGGAGAAGACTGGTTTTTCCAGCAGCCAATCCTCTGGAGCCTGGCAACACATTCCGAATTGGGAATGGCGATGCGATTTGCGCCAGATTTTGGAACCGCGATCGACGTTGTCAGTGAATTCACCCACATACGCTGGTCCGTGTTGCGTTTGCTGCGGAATCTGACCCTGGACCATTCCAACCTCACGCTTACGATTTTTCCGATGGTCCGCGCTAGTCCACAGAATTGGCGGATGGCGAATTCCATTGCCTGGCTTTCGTTCCAGGCGACAGCAAAGGCCATTCTCTCCCATGGAAGCGAAACGATACGGTATCAATTAATGGGCTCGCCGCCCGCCTATGGTGAACGGCTCCTGGAACTGTTTGAGGGCAATGCCTCTTGGGGTCATGAGCGGGCGACAATCATTGTCCCGAGAGTGCTGTGCAAGCAAGTGTCTCCACTTGCGAACAGCACTTCCTTTGCGCTGGTTCTTGCAGCGTTGCGCGAAATCGCGACGCAGAAAGGCCAGATCAAAAATTTGACAGCCCGTGTATCCGAAGCACTTGACGGGGTGACGAGGGGACGTATCGATGCCGTTGAAATCGCCCGAACGATGGGAATGTCCAAGCGAACGTTCGAGCGAAGGCTTTCCGGGGAAGGAACCAATTTCAGAGACTTGCTGAATGAGTCTTACAAGAAAAGACTTGAGCACCTGTTATTGGACACGCGCCTGACCGCGGAATCTATCGCGGAAAGGTTGGGCTATCATGACGCATCCAGCCTTTTGCGCGCGTGTCGCCGTCTATACGGCATTCCCTATTCGCAACTCAGGCGTGAGGTGCGAGCCAAGCAGGCAAGGCGGTGAACCGTCTGGATTCGTTCAAGGTTCGAACGCATCGCACGACATGCTCCAATAATCGATTCGTAACGCTATTTCGAAGGCCAAGATTGTGACATTCAATGATCTGTCGTCGCCCATTTCGCTAATCGAGACCCGGCGGTCGGGCAAGCCGCGCGACATGATTGCACCAGGACCAGGCCGCGCGGAGCTTGACCGTATACTTGCGGCGGCGATGCGCGTGCCTGATCATGGAAAAATCGCTCCATGGAAGTTTGTCATCATTGACGCCGATCAACGTGATGCACTGGCATCCTTTCTGACGGACACATATCGCCATGAAAAACCAGACGCAGGGCGACTTGAGCTGGAGTCTCTGGAACAATTTTCCAAACAATCACAATCTCTTGTTGTCGTTATTTCGTGTCCGGTTGAAGGAAGCAAAATTCCGCGTTGGGAGCAGGAATTGTCGGCAGGTGCGGCCTGTATGACGATGCTCAACGCGGCGCATGCGCTTGGCTTTGTGGGGTGTTGGCTGACCGGTTGGGCAGCCTATTCCCCGACCGTTCGTGACGCCTTTGCCGGTCCCGATGATCGGATCGCCGGCTTCCTTTTCTTTGGATCTCCAGGTCGTCCTCTGGACGAGCGCCCGCGGCCGGATTTCAACACTATTGTTCATCGTTGGGATGGTCAGATTCGGGGCTGACAACTCGATAACATTGGTGTATTATCTTTGCATGACACCAAATGATTCTAGCGACGTACCGGTCTATATCAAATTACGCGGTCTTTTGGCGGCGGCGATTCTCGA
>JANLST010000205.1:0-2287 GCA_031362505.1 Sphingomonadales bacterium | reverse complement strand
AAGATGCGCCACGGGGTGAGTCGGGTTCGTGCCGGCCATCGACATACGCTGGGAATTATCTTTCACGACGCGACCTGATTGCGGGACAGGAGAATATTTTGCCTGTGGCGCCTTATCCCCTTGCCAAGATTCCAAACCCTGCAAAGTCCATGCGTCGCTGCACCACAGCATAAACAATGTGCCATGAACCGAGTCGATATTGCGACGAACCGAGTCATTAAATTGTCATTTACCCTCTTGCGTCGCGAAAGGATTGAGGCACTATGGCTTGTGGCTTGATCGGGGGGGTAACCCAACAGCTTGTGTTTCGAAGATGCGCGACGCGAATCGCGCCACGAAGAAGACTTGGGCTGTGGAAAGCGGGGAGAAGGTTAAAACTTCGCGCCCTGCCCCTCGAAAAATGCTATGAGGGCCGTTCGTGCCCGATTCGAACAGATGCGGAACGCAATTAGGGGTAGGGAATGGACTTTCGGGATACGCAAAGTGTTGGTGATGCAGATGTGGCAACAGTAATCGACGCACCGGTTTCAGGCGAAAAGACGGACAGCAAGAGCCGCGCGGTGCCCTATAACCTCACCGCCGATCCGTCGCGCGATGCGTTGCTGACGGATTTCGGCAAGGAAACATTGAAGGATCGTTACCTCCTGCCAGGTGAGACCTATCAGGATCTCTTCGTGCGCGTGGCGTCTGCCTATGCCGATGATCAGGATCATGCCCAGAGGATTTATGACTATATCTCGAAACTCTGGTTCATGCCCGCAACGCCCGTTCTCTCGAACGGCGGCACCGGGCGCGGCCTGCCGATTTCCTGCTATCTGAATTCAGTCGATGACAGCCTTGAAGGCATCGTCAACACCTGGAACGAGAATGTCTGGCTCGCCTCGCGCGGCGGCGGCATCGGCACCTATTGGGGTTCGGTGCGCGGCATCGGGGAGCCGGTCGGCCTTAACGGCAAGACCAGCGGGATCATCCCCTTCGTCCGCGTGATGGATTCGCTGACACTGGCGATTTCCCAAGGCAGCCTGCGTCGCGGATCGGCGGCGGTCTATCTCGATGTCGATCATCCCGAGATCGAGGAATTCCTCGAGATCCGCAAACCCTCGGGCGATTTCAACCGCAAGGCACTGAACCTGCACCACGGCGTGCTGATCACCGATGCCTTTATGGAAGCCGTGCGCGCGGGCAATGAGTGGAACCTCAAATCCCCCAAGGATGGCAGCATCCGTGCGACGGTCGATGCGCGCAGCCTGTGTCAGAAGCTGGTCGAAACCCGGCTCGCGACCGGAGAGCCGTACATTGTCTTCTCCGATCATGTGAACAAGGCGATGCCCAAGCATCACCGCGAACTGGGCTTCAAGGTCTCGACGTCCAACCTCTGCAGCGAAATTACACTCCCCACGGGTCGCGACCATTTGGGGAATGACCGCACGGCGGTCTGCTGCTTGTCCTCGCTCAATCTCGAAACCTGGGATCAGTGGAGCGGGGACAAGCAGTTCATCGAGGATGTCATGCGCTTCCTCGACAATGTGCTGAGCGATTATATCGAACGCGCGCCGCCCGAAATGGCGCGCGCCGTCTATTCGGCGAGCCGTGAGCGTTCGGTCGGGCTGGGCGTGATGGGCTTCCACAGTTTCCTCCAAGCCCGCGGCCTGCCGTTCGAAGGGGCGATGGCCAAATCGTGGAACATGAAGATCTTCCGGCATTTGTCGCAGGGCGTCAACGAAGCTTCGATGCTGCTCGCCACCGAACGCGGTGCCTGTCCCGATGCGGAAGAACGCGGCGTGATGGAACGTTTCAGCTGCAAGACCGCAATCGCACCGACCGCGTCGATCAGCATCATCTGCGGCGGCACCAGCGCCTGCATCAAGCCGATCCCTGCGAACATCTACACCCACAAGACGCTGTCCGGCAGCTTCTCGATTCGGAACCCGCATCTTGAACGCGTGCTTTCCGAAAAGTCGAAGAACAGCGACACGATCTGGAATTCGATCCTCGAACAGGGCGGCTCGGTCCAGCATCTCGATTTCCTCTCGGCCGAGGAAAAGGACACGTTCAAGACCAGCTTCGAGATTGACCAGCGCTGGCTGATCGAACTCGCGGCGGATCGCACCCCCTATATCGATCAGGCGACCTCGCTGAACCTGTTCATCCCCGCCGATGTCGAGAAGTGGGACCTGCTGATGCTCCACTTCCGCGCATGGGAACTGGGCGTGAAATCGCTCTATTACCTCCGCTCCAAATCAATCCAGCGCGCAGGCTTTGCCGGCGGCGTGGAGGCGGACAACAC
>JANLST010000179.1:0-7384 GCA_031362505.1 Sphingomonadales bacterium | reverse complement strand
CATGACGATTCGCGTGTCAGGCTTAAAGAGGAGTAGCACATGAGTATTTTCAGCAAGATCAAGGACGCCATTTTTGGAAGGGCAGCGCAGGCAGCCCCTGCCCCAGCTGCCGCGACATCCAGCGCAACGTCGGCACCTGTTCCGGCCCCAGAGCCAGTCGACATCGAAGCCATCCTGACGGCGGCGGCCGCGTCGGTGAGTTATGAAACCAACTGGCGTACGTCGATCGTCGACCTGATGAAGTTGTGCGGTCTCGATTCAAGCCTTGCGAACCGCAAAGAGTTGGCAACCGAGTTGGGCTACACCGGTGACATGAATGATTCCGCAACAATGAACATCTGGCTGCATCGCCAGGTGATGAACAAGCTCGCGGCCAATGGCGGCCATGTTCCGGCGGACCTCAAGGACTGATTTTCAAACCGTTTCGGCAGCGGCGCAACGTCCCTGTGTCGCTGCCATTGCCATTCTGGCGCGCCGTCGTCTACATGCCGCGCCATTATGCCGCACTCGCGCAACAGTTTTTACCTGAGCGGGCCCTCTCGCACGCTCGATCCGCGCGTCAATGCGATGCGTGGTGACCTTGCCGATGTTGCGCTGGCCGGAAAACACTTCTCTCCACACTATGCCAGTCCGGTTGAGCGATTCTGCTCCATCCCCTTTGCGCCGATCCACGACACGCCAAATGGCGATCAAGTCTCAGAATTGCTTGCCGGAGAGGCGTTTATGCTTCTCGACATTTCAGGCGGCTGGGCTTGGGGTTTCAGCAAGCACGATCACTATGTTGGCTATGTCGTGGCTGAAGCATTGGCAGAAAGCGCAGCACCGGTTCAGGGTTCGAAAACCCGTGACCCTGTTGACGAAGCACGGTCGTTTCTTGGCAAACCTTACGTCTGGGGCGGGCGCGGCGGTGTTGGGCTTGATTGTTCAGGATTGATCCAGCGCAGCCTTGCGGTAGCCAACATTGTAGCGCCACGCGACAGCGACATGCAGCAGGCCAGCCTGGGCACCGAAATTCCCGCCGAAGCACCGTTGCAGCGCGGAGATCTGGTATTCTTTCCCGGTCATGTCGGCATGATGGTCGATACCGAAGACCTGATCCACGCCACCCGGAATGAAGGCAAGACATTGATCGAGCCGCTTGCAGCTGTCGTCGCACGGATCGTTGACAATCATGAAACGCCTATCCTTTCCCGTCGAAGGATATCGTCATGACCACCGTCTTTATTGATGGTGGCCATGGAACAACGGGACTTGAGATACGCGATCGGCTGTGCGGGCGCCGCGATATAGACCTGATCGATATAGCCGAAGCATTGCGGAAGGACCCGCGCGCCCGCCGCGAAGCGATAAACGATGCAGATGTCGTGATTTTGTGCCTTCCTGATGATGCGGCCCGCGACGCTGTGTCGCTGATCGACAACGAGCGAACGCGTGTTATTGACGCCTCCTCGGCACACCGGACAGCCGATAACTGGGTTTTTGGCTTTCACGAAATAGATCCGGACGGACTGGAAAGGGTCAGTGCGGCAAAGCGGGTCTCCAATCCCGGCTGTTATTCGACAGGTTTTCTGGCCTTGGTCAAACCCTTGGTTCGCGCCGGACTGATCCCGGCAGAGTGGCCCCTGAGCGTCAACGCGATCTCCGGCTATTCAGGCGGCGGAAAAGCGATGATTGCCGAGTTCGAGAACAATGAAACGGATACTGCTTGGCGAACCTATGCACTCAGCCTTGGTCACAAACACGTGCCGGAGATGCAGAGGCACGCTGGCCTGACCCACGCTCCGCTCTTTTCGCCCTCGGTCGCGCGGACCTATCGCGGGATGGTGGTCGATGTTCCACTGATGACAGCGGCTATGCCGAAAAAACCATCGGCCAAAGAAATCGAGGCTGTACTGGCCGAAAGATATGCCGCCAGCCCGATTGTGTCCCTCGTCACGGATTTTGACGAACCTCACCTGACAATCGAACATGCGGCCAACACCGACCGGCTGGACGTGTTCGTGTTTGCCAACGCGACTGGAACTCAGGTTCGATTGGTCGCAGCGCTCGATAACCTCGGCAAGGGGGCTGCCGGCGCTGCGGTCCAAACGCTCAATATACTGGCTGGACTACCCGAAACAGAGGGCCTGCGACTCTAGTCGCGCAAGACAGCCGCTTTTGCTCATTCGATACTAGACTCGAGCCCGAGCATCGTGCCGACCGGAAAATGACAAGCGCATCGTTGACGAAATATCGGGAACGATGATCATTGAATAAGAAAACCGATTAATTACTGCGCAGTGATCGGAAATGGCGATTCAATTTTGTGCACATTCCCTATTCCTTTCACTGAGCAAAGCGCCAAGATTGCTACGGGCAGGATATGGAGGATAGGATGAGCAGCATCAATTTGTTTGGCCGGATGGGCACGGCATTGCTGGCCGTTATGTCGGCGTCTGCACTAGCGCAAACCGCTAATTTTTCTTCGAAGCCAGCCAGCAATGTAACAATTGCAGCGCAGGCCGCAGAGCGAGCGTCCTTGCCGAAGGACAATGGCAATGATGCGCAATTTGCAGCACAAGGCTTCATTGCCACTCGCACCGATCCGATCATCCGCAACAAGGACGGCAAGCCGGTCTGGAGCCTCGCCGCCTATGACTGGATGAAGGGCGATGCGCCACCGACTGTCAATCCCAGCCTTTGGAGACATATGACAATCCTTCGCAAGAACGGATTGTTCAAACTGGCCGATGGCATGTGGCAGGTGCGCGGCTTCGACGTTTCAAATATGACCCTGATCGCGGGAAAAACGGGCTGGATTTTGATCGATCCATTGACCAATCGCGAAACCAGCGCGGTCGCCCTGGAGCTCGTAAATCAACAGCTCGGTGCACGGCCCATTGTAGCCGTTATCTACACGCACAGTCATGCTGACCATTTTGGTGGCATTCGCGGCATTGTCTCGCCGGAGGATGTGAAGGCCGGCAAGGTCGCGATTCTGGCACCGGAACATTTCACCAAGGAAACCGCATCGGAGAATGTCATCGCCGGCCCCGCGATGGGTCGCCGCGCAACCTTTCAGTTCGGTGCGGCTCTCATACCGGGCCCGCAAGGGCAAATGGGCTCCGGGATCGGTTCAGCAGTCGCTGGCGGAGAAATCACACTTCTCGCCCCGACGGATAGTATTACCAAAACAGGAGAGACGCGCAGGATCGACGGTGTAGCGCTTGAATTCCAGATGGTGCCTCAATCCGAGGCTCCAGCGGAACTCAACGTCATGGTTCCGGAACGCAGAACCCTGGTGATCGGCGAAATAGCGACCTGTTCACTCCATAATATCCTGACGCCGCGCGGGGCGCAGGTCCGCGATGCGCACGCATGGGCCGGGTATCTCACCGAAGCATTACGGCTCTATGCAGATCGAAGTGATACCGTTGCCGCCAGTCATTGCTGGCCACATTTTGGCAAGGAAGAGGTGCGCCGCTACCTTACGCTCCAACGCGACAACTACAAATATCTGCACGACCAAACCGTCCGCCTGATGAACAAGGGACAGACCCAGGCAGAAATTGCCGAGGCGTTGATTCCGCCGTCGGCCTTGACCAACGAATGGACAAATCGGGGCTATTACGGAACCTACAGCCATAATTCGAAGGCGATCTATCAGCGCTATCTCGGCTGGTATGATGCCAATCCGGCCAACCTCAATCCGCTTCCGCCAACCGAACGGGGCAAACACTATGTTGAAGCCATGGGCGGCGCAGATCGGGTTCTTGCGATCGCAAAGGCGGCAATGGCGAAGGGAGACTATCGCTGGAATTCCGATATTCTCAACCAGCTGGTTTTTGCAGACCCGACCAATGCCGCCGCCAAGGCAATGCTCGCAGATTCATACGAGCAACAAGGTTATCAGGCCGAAGCTGCGACTTGGCGCAACATGTTCCTTTCGGCGGCGCGAGATCTGCGTGAAGGGCCGAAGTTGAATTCCGGCACACAAAGCATCGACATGATTTCGGCCATCCCGACCGACCTTCTCCTCGATACGATTGCAACCCGACTCGATCCCGCCGTGATCGGCGCGAAATCGTTGAACCTCAACTTCAACTTTGTTGATCGTGGCGAGAAGGCGCGGATCACCGTCGAGAATGCTGTCATGATATCGGAAATGGGCGAAGCTCATGCCAAGCCCGACGTGACGCTCAGCGGGCCGCGCCAACTCTTCCTGGGGCTGTTCTTCCTCAAGCTGCCTCTCGCTCAACTCGAGGCAGCTGGCCTGAAGGTCGAAGGCGATCGCGCGTTTTTCGAAGCCCTTCAGGCAGCGATTGAAACACCGCCCAACATTTTCAATATCGTGACGCCCTAAGCTACAACCTTGTGAATCTCGTTGAAAGGGACGGTCTTGTCTGGGCGAATATCGCCCGGCAGACCGAGCACCCGCTCGGCGATTATATTGCGCAGGATTTCGTCGGTTCCGCCGGCAATGCGCAAGCCAGCCGACCAGAAATAGGTCTGGCGAAGCGCTTCGAGGTGAGGAAGTTCGCTGGCGTTCGAACCGGTCAGAAGCCCGGCACTTTCCGACATGTCACCAGCAAAGCTGCCCATATCCTGCATCATCTTGGCGACAACAACCTTGGAAATGCTTGATTCCGGTCCAGGCGTACGACCGGACGAAAGTGCAGACAGTGTGCGCATTCTGGTGAGCGAAATGCCGCGGTCCTGAATATAGACTTCGGCAATCTTCTGCCGAACATGGCTTTGTTCGAGCGCGTTGCCTTCATCCGTGTCAATCGCACGCGCAAGAGCGATCATTTCCTGTACACCGGGCGAACTGGTCGGTTTTCCGCCTACCGCCAGACGCTCGTGCATCAGCGTCGTCAGTGACACTTTCCAGCCATCGCCGACGTCTCCCAGCCTATGATCATCGGCGATGCGGACATCGGTGAAGAAGACTTCATTGAATTCGCTCGCACCGGCCATCTGCTTGATCGGGCGAACTTCAACTCCGGGGGCCTTCATGTTGATGATGAACATCGTCAAACCCTTGTGCTTCGGCACATTTGGATCGGTGCGGCAGACGACGATCCCGTAATCCGAACGATGTGCGCCCGACGTCCAGACTTTCTGGCCATTGATCACCCAGCCATCGCCATCGCGCTCCGCTTTGGTACGGATTCCGGCGAGGTCGGAGCCTGCAGCAGGTTCGGAGAAAAGCTGGCACCAGATTTCCTCGCCTTTCATCGCCGCTGGGACGTAGCGCGCCATGATTTCCGGACGGCCATGTGAGAACACGGTCGGGATGCACATACCCAGGCCGATTGCGTAAATTCCTGAAGGCACCCAATATTTGCCCTCTTCCTGATTGAAGATGATCTGCTGCATTGCAGTGCCACCCTGCCCGCCTATGGCCTTGGGCCAGGTGATGCCGACATAACCCGCAGCATATTTCTTCGCTTGCCATGCCTTGGCGCGACCGACGAGATCGCCGTCGATGTCGACAGGCGTCTTATATTCGGCAGCATTGGCGGCCATCCAGTCTCGAACCGTGACGCGGAAAGCGGCTTCTTCGGCTGTATCTTCGAAATCCATTTCTATTTTCCTCAAGCCGCAAGTTCTGTGTTGCGTTGTTCCAATGAGCGGACAAGCTGGTCTGACCAGAACGCTCCCGATCCCAGGCTCAATGCCAGCAATCGCGCGCGGCGATAATAGAATTGGCAGTCGCTTTCCCACGTAAAGCCAATGCCGCCGTGCAGTTGCACATTCTCTTCCGCTGCAAACTGGAACGCATCAATCGCAGCGACGCGCGCGCCTGCCGCAGCCTGCGCCAGTTCCGGAGCGCCGGTCAGAAGCGCCCAAGCGCCGTAGTAAGCGTGACTTCGGGCCAGCTGGTTCTTGATATACATATCGGCACAGCGATGTTTGACCGCTTGGTAGCCACCGATCCGCCGACCAAAGGCGACACGGTCCTGCGCATAGGAAACTGACATCTCCATCGCGGCATCCGCCCCTCCCAGCCCTTCGAAAGCAAGCAAAACTGCAGAACCGTGGAGGAATTTGGCGCGAAGCCTTTCGGCCTCCCCTGCCCCGGCAAGCACGGTGCACGGCGCGTCGACAAAGCTGATCCGCGCCGACTTGCGAACCAGTTCGATTGTATCGCACGGTGCCCGCGTCACGCCGGGTGACGCAAGATCAACGAGCGCGATAACAAGTGAACCTTCACCATCATGCGCCGTGACAATCGCTAAATCTGCGGCCATGCCATCGGCTACCGGCAATTTCACCCCGGTCAACCGATCGCTAACGCACCGCAATGCTGGCGTTCCATCGGGCTTTTTGGCATCGCCTTCCATCCATGCGACAGTCCCGATAGCCGAGCCATCGGCCAGCTTGGGCAGCCATTGTTTCTGGACAGCCTCATGGTCGCTTGCCAGAAGCATCTCGGTCGCCATCAGAACAGAAGACGTAAAGGGAACTGGCGACAGCACACGGCCAACTTCCTCAGCCAGCACACACAACTCGAGGACGGAAAGCCCAAGCCCGCCATGTTCTTCGGGGATCCGCAGGCCTGTCCAGCCCAATTCAGCGACCTTTGACCAAAGCGCTGAATCGTGCGTTGCATCGCCGTCCATCACGGCGCGCGCTTTTTCGCGTCCCGATTCCGCAGCAAGGAATTTCCGCGCTTCGTCACGTAGCGCCTCTGCTTCTTCCGAAAACTGGAAGTTCATGCCCGTCTTCTCCTTATGTCGTCGGGAATCGCGATGGCACAGCAACGTCGACGGTTCAACTGACAGTCGTGTGAGGCGAAACAGATCATTAAGCCTTCGCCATTATATGAAATAGGCATGAAATTCGAAGGGCCCGCTCCGGAAACCGAAATACGGCAAGTAAGCCTGTCGTTCGCCACATTCATTGTGGCCGTGGCTTTTGTCCTTTTCGGAATTGCGATGGCAGTCGGAACGATGACAGCCAATCGCTCAACCGAAGCCCTGCCGCCAGAAACGGTTTCAGCCGAACAAGTTTCGTCCGAAACTGTTTCGCCTCCTGAACCCGCTGTAACCCAGCCTGTGGAGGACGCCAGCACGAACGCCGACGCTCAGGATGACAGTGCCGATCAGGCGGATGCGCAGCAAGCTGCGCCCGAGCCGGATGAACAGATCGCGTCCGTCGCTGAGCAGCCCAAAGTCGGGAACCCGCCAGCGAATTCCGTTGCAAGTGCCCCTGTCATCACCCACGATCCATCTTTCCCTGTCCACCATTCGGCAGCGTCGCCGCCAGCCGCCGCAACGGCGGCCGTCAATACAGTGGCTGCGCCAGTCAAACGCCCATACTAACGTTTGGCCTTGTGGATCATAACAAGAACATATAGTCTCTCAAACCGATCTATCGATCGTCAGGAGGCTAGAAATGC
>JANLST010000085.1:0-2349 GCA_031362505.1 Sphingomonadales bacterium | reverse complement strand
GACGCCACCCAGTCGATCGTGATGATCGGCGAAATCGGCGGCTCAGCGGAAGAGGATGCCGCCCAATTCCTGATCGATGAAGCCAAGCGCGGACGCAAGAAACCAATGGTCGGCTTCATCGCCGGACTTACGGCGCCTCCGGGTCGGCGGATGGGCCATGCTGGCGCAATTGTTTCCGGCGGGAAAGGCGGCGCGGATGACAAGATCGCAGCCATGGAAGCCGCAGGCATTCGTGTCTCGCACTCGCCCAGCGAGTTGGGTCGCACATTGGTCGAGGTTTTGAAGGGCTAGTCCCTCCCTCCCCAGGAAGGTCACACCATGGGTTACGAGCAACATGATCTCGAGGTCGAGCAGGGGCCCAGTTGGGCGCGTCCGAACTGGCCGCCGTTCGATACGGATGACCTGACGGCAGCACTCGATCCGACGCAGATGGGCGTCGAAATCAAGACCTCTGCATCAAAGGTCGGCAAGGCCCTGACCGAGGCCGAAGTCGCAAGTGCTGCGGGTGATTCGATCCGCGCGATGATGCTGATCCGCACCTATCGCGTGCGTGGCCATCTGGCCGCCAACCTTGATCCGCTCGGGCTGACGAAGCAGGATATTCCGCCCGATCTGACCCCCGAATACCACGGCTTTGCTGGAGCGGATCTCGACAAGCCAGTCTATGTCGGTGGCAATATGGGCCTGCAATGGACGAGTGTTCGCGCGCTCGTCGATACCCTGCGCGCCAATTACTGCGGCCCGGTCGGCCTCGAATACATGCACATCTCGGATGTCGAGGAACGACGCTTCTTTCAGGAGCGAATGGAAGGTGCAGACAAGACCATTGGTTTCACTCCAGAAGGCAAGCGCGCCATTCTCGCCAAGGTGATCGAGGCCGAGCAGTACGAAAAATTCCTCGGTCGCAAATTTGTCGGAACGAAACGCTTCGGGCTTGACGGCGGCGAGGCGATGATCCCGGCGCTTGAAAGTTTCATCAAGCAGGGCGGCGCGCTCGGCGTGCGTGAAATCGTGATCGGGATGCCGCACCGCGGCCGTCTCAATGTCCTCGCCAACGTAATGGCCAAGCCGTATCGTGTGATCTTCCACGAATTCTCGGGCGGCAGCGCCAACCCCGACGATGTCGGAGGGTCGGGTGACGTCAAATATCACCTTGGCACCTCGACCGACCGCGAGTTTGACGGAATCCAGGTCCATATGTCGCTGGTTCCCAACCCCTCGCACCTTGAGGCGGTCGATCCGGTCGTGCTCGGCAAGGTCCGGGCCAACCAGACCATGCGCGATGATCTGGCCGACCATATCCAGGTGCTGCCGATCCTGCTCCATGGCGATGCGGCCTTTGCAGGCCAGGGCATTGTCTGGGAATGCCTCGGCTTTTCGGGCATCCGCGGGTACAATACCGGCGGCTGCATCCATTTCATTGTCAACAACCAGGTCGGCTTCACCACGAGCCCGCAATTCGCGCGCTCGTCGCCCTATCCGTCCGACGTGGCAAAGGGCGTGCAGGCACCGATCCTCCATGTGAATGGCGATGATCCCGAGGCGGTGACCTTTGCCTGCAAGATGGCGATCGAGTTCCGCCAGAAGTTCCACCGCGACATTGTGATCGACATGTGGTGCTATCGCCGCTTCGGCCACAATGAAGGCGATGAGCCGAGCTTCACCCAGCCGCTGATGTATGCGAATATCCGCCAACATCCGGCCGTTTCCGAAGTCTATTCCGCACGGCTGATTGATCAGGGCGTGATCGATGGAAACTGGGGGGGCGAGCATATCATGCGCTTCACCGCGATGCTTGAAACCGAATTCCAGAGCGCAGCCAGTTACAAGGCGAACGAGGCCGACTGGTTTGGTGGTCGCTGGGCAGGCCTGAGCAAGCCGGCGGACCCCGAAAGTGCACGTCGCAACGTCGAAACCGGTATTTCGAAAAAGCTGCTTGAAAGTCTGGGCCGGACTCTGACAACCGTGCCCGAGGGCCATGTGATCCACCCGACACTGAGCCGTGTGCTCGATGCCAAGAAAGCGATGTTCGCGAGCTGCGAAGGTTTCGACTGGGCAACGGCCGAAGCGCTTGCCTTTGGCGGCCTGCTTTCCGAAGGCTATGGTGTCCGCCTCTCGGGCCAGGATTCGGGTCGCGGCACATTCAGCCAGCGTCACGCAGTCTGGGTCGACCAGAACAGCGAAGCGAAATATATCCCGCTTGCGACTGTACCGCATGGCCGGTTCGAGGTTCTCGACAGCCCGCTATCGGAGTTTGGCGTGCTCGGCTTCGAATATGGCTATGCCGGCGCAGACCCCAAGGCGCTGGTGCTGTGGGAAGCGCAGTTTGGCGATTTCGCCAATGGCGCA
>JANLST010000138.1:0-6663 GCA_031362505.1 Sphingomonadales bacterium | reverse complement strand
GCGCGATTCCATCCGCGATCGCTGTACCGGAAGCAAAAACCCAGAGTAGCCCGGCGATCGGCACCAACATGGCGATGATCGTGCCGCCGACGATGCCGATCGGCAGGTCGCGCTCAGTCAACGGCAAGGCGTCGCCAGCCTTGCGCGCGTCTGCCGCTGCTATCGCGGCTCGGATACCGCGCACGATCGGGCCAAGGATGCGCAGCAGACTCCATAGTGCCACCACGCCGATTGTGCCCGCTCCGATAAACCGGACTTCGTTACGGAAGGTCGTATCAACCAATTCTGCAATGTTTCCGCTCGCACCGTGCATGGCCGTCAGGGCGGGAACCAGACCGGCCCAGGCAACCAGCATCCCGATCAACATGGCAATGCCGACCGAGAGCCCGACGAGATGGCCAACGCCAATCAGTGCCATCGAGAGGCTGGTTGAAACGCCACTGGCCCCCGAACCGACACGAAATGCAGTCGCGACTTCGGCAGCGGCCAGCTTCATCGCCGCGAGAAGCGCGAATCCTGCGGACGCAAGTGAGCCGACGATGATCATCCGTAGACCCTTGGCATTTTCCTCGGCACCTTCGGCCGATCCGAACCCGACCTTGAGCACTTCTGCGGCGGCCACACCTTCGGGATAAGGCAAATCTGAACCGGTCACGAGCGCTCGGCGCAACGGTACCGAGAACATCACGCCCAATATGCCGCCAATCGCGCAGACCGAGGCGGTGATCCAGTACGGGAAGCCCTGCCACCAGCCGAACATCACCAGTCCTGGCAAGACAAAGATAATCGCAGCCAGTGTCCCCGCTGCCGATGCAATGGTCTGGACGATATTGTTCTCGAGAATATTGGTGTTGCGCACGAAACGCAGCAAGGCCATCGAAATCACGGCAGCCGGGATAGAAGTTGCGAAGGTGAGACCTACCTTCAGGCCGAGATAGACATTGGCCGCCGTGAACAGCAGGGTGATGAACCCGCCGAGGACGATTCCCCGGAACGTCAGTTCGCGCATCAATTCGCCTCGAACCGGATCGGCAGCCGCTTCAGCCCTCCGACAAAGGTCGATTCTACACGGGCCGGCTCCCCGGCGAGTTCGAGCGATTTAAGGCGCGGCAACAATTCTTCCATCAGGATGCGCATTTCCATCCTCGCAAGGTGTTGGCCAAGGCAGACATGGCCGCCGAAACCGAACGCGATCTGGTTGTTGGGCGTGCGATCGGGGTTGAAGGTGAAGGGGTCTTCGAACACGGCCTCATCGCGATTGCCACTGGCATAGCAGAGCATCAGCCAGTCATTCTTGGCAATTTTCTGTCCGCCAAGCTCGCAATCCTCGGTTGCCGTCCGCAGGAAATGCTGGACGGGCGTGGTCCAGCGGATCGCCTCTTCAATCAGGCCAGCCGTATCGGCCGTGCCGTCACGATAACGTGCGAACAGCGCAGGGTTCTTCGCCAGTTCCATGATCGCGCCACACGTTGACGCCGAAGTCGTATCGTGCCCCGCGGTGGCGACGATCATATAGTATCCATTGGCCTCGCGATCAGGGATAGGGGCGCCGTTCACCACACCGTTCGCGATCACTGTGGCAAGATCATCCCTGGGGTTGGCCCGCCGGTCGGCCGTAATTGCGGAAAAGTAGTTCTCGAAATCTGCAATGACAAACTGCAGCATCTGGATAGCCTGTTCCGGGCTCGTGATCGCCTCGCGCGCGCGATTGATCTCCGGGTCTGTCGGACCGAACAGCTGCTGGGTGAGCATCAGCATCCGGGGTTCGTCTTCAGGGGGTACGCCGAGGATGCTCATCACGACATGCAGAGGATATCCGGCCGCCACATCCTTGGCGAAATCGCACTCGCCGCCCATCGCCAGCATCTTGTCGACCGTGTCGCGCGCGATTTCGCGGATTCGATCCTCGCTAGTCCGCAGGTTTTTGGGCATGAACCAGCTTTGCGTCAGCAGCCGGTATTTCATGTGATCGGGCGCATCCATCTGGACCAGCGAGCGAATCAGGTGCCCGTCATTGTTGGGAGTAATAGCCTTGACGATCATTTCGCCGTCACGGTCCACCAGCGTGGGAGACCGGACGGCGCTGGCAAAGCGCGCGTTGTTCTTGCTGATCTCGAGAATGTCGGCATGACGGGTTACCGCCCAGAAGGGGCTGAACCTCTCATTTTCGGCGACACCCAACGGCATGTTGGCGCGCGCCCATTGGAACTTTTCATGTAGCCTGTCCCACTCGCCATAGGCCTTGGGGTCCACAAGCGCGGCCGAAATCTCCGCTGGCAGCGTAGGCACTGTCATCGTCCTTTGAACAGTCCGCCCAAAAGGCCGCGGAGCAATTGCCCGCCAACCTGTCCGGCAATTTTGCGACCAACCGACGTGGCAGCCGACCGGGCCGCGGATTCAACCATTTTCTCGGCAAAGCTGGGCTTGGCATCTTCACGGGCCTTGATCGCCGCCGCGCGCTCGGCCTCCTTCGTTTGACGGGCCGCTTCACGATCAAGAATCACTTGTTGGCGGGCCGCTTCCTTTGTGGCGATTGCGGCTTGCTTGTCAGCTTCGGCCTGCGCCGATTGGGCCGCAGCGGCGGCACTGGCTTCCGCTTGCTTCGAGGCAAGGATTTCCTCCGCCGATTCACGATCAATCAACGTGTCATATTTGGCACCAATCGCATCTGTCTGGATCATAACAGCGCGCTCTTGCGGCGTCGCAGGGCCCACCCGCGAGGCCGGAGCCTTGATCAACGTGCGCTCGACAGGCGAAGGCGCGCCATCCGGCTGCAGCAACGAAACCAGAGCCTCGCCCACTTTCAACTCGGTGATCGCAGTCGCCACATCGACATTGGGATTGGCACGGAACGTCTCGGCAGCCGATTTGACCGCCGCCTGATCGCGCGGAGTGAAGGCGCGGAGGGCATGTTGAACGCGGTTGGACAATTGCGCGGCGACCGTATCGGGAATGTCGATCGGGTTTTGCGTGATGAAATAAACGCCGACGCCCTTGGAGCGGATCAGCCGGACGACCTGTTCGATCTTTTCCAGCAATGCCTTCGGTGCGTCGTTGAACAGCAAATGGGCCTCATCGAAAAAGAAACAGAGCTTTGGTTTGTCCGGATCGCCGATCTCGGGCAGCGTCTCGAACAGTTCGGACAAGAGCCAGAGCAGAAATGTCGAATAAAGTTTCGGGCTGGTCATCAACTTGTCCGCCGCGAGGATATTGACGATGCCACGGCCGCTATCGTCGCAGGTGATGAAGTCTTCGAGGTCGAGCGCCGGCTCGCCGAAGAAATGATCGCCCCCTTGCGAGCGCAACTGGAGCAGCGAGCGCTGGATCGTGCCCACGCTCGCTTTGGAAATATTGCCATAGGTGAGCGTCAGTTCATCGGCGCGGTTGCCACAACTGACGAGCATCGCCTGAAGGTCGTCAAGATCGAGCAGCAGCAAGCCGTCCTTGTCGGCCACGTGGAAGGCGATCGTCAGCACGCCTTCCTGAACCTCGTTGAGGTCCATCAGGCGGGAAAGCAGCAAAGGTCCCATTTCCGAAACCGTCGTGCGTATCGGATGGCCCTGTTCGCCGAACAGATCCCAGAACTGGACCGGGTTATCCTTATAGGCCCAGTCGCTCTGTCCGATTTCGGCTGCGCGGGCTGCAAAGATTTCGTGCGTCCTGCTGGTCGGCGAACCGGCCATGCACAGCCCGGAGAGATCGCCTTTCACATCAGCGACGAAGCAGGGAACGCCAACCGCCGAAAGCCCCTCGACAATGCCTTGCAGCGTAACGGTCTTGCCGGTTCCTGTTGCACCCGCGATCAGCCCGTGGCGGTTGGCGCGCTTGAGATTGAGGATTTGCGGCTGCCCGCCGCCCACACCGATAAATACGCCCTCATCCGCCACTACGCATCTCCCATTACTTTTTCGGGTTTGGGCAATAGCGAAGGGAAAGGTTGAGAGGAAGCGGGTTTGCAGTTTGGGGCTGGAGGGCGACTGCAGGACCATAGAGACCTCCTTGTCAGGCGCCCCATTTCACAAATGTTCGTCACCAAGTCGTCACATCCTCGCGTCAATAGGCTGAAATCCCGGCTCGGCATTTGCCTGCCTCAATATAGACCGACATTTATGGCTACTCTTTCAATTGCCATCCACAGATTAGATGCGATCGCCTGCTTTCGCTTTGCGTTCCGCGTCGGCTTGATTGGGTCTGCATTGACTCTCCTATTGCCGCTGCACGTGGTTTGGCGCTTGTTGAGGTTGCCTTCGCCCTGGCCGCGTCTTTTTCTTCGAGTAGTTGCGCGGGCGTTAGGAGTGCGCGTCACTGTCTTTGGAACACCACTGCGCAAAGACGTGTTCTACGTTGCCAACCACGTGTCATGGATCGATATACCAATTTTGGGAGGGATCACAGGGACGGCTTTTGTAGCGCAAGATGGCGTTCGTGATTGGCCGCTGATCGGTTGGCTTGCGACCTTGAATCGCACAATATTCATTTCACGGACTGACAAGTTGAACGTTGCCAATCAGGTGGCTGAGTTGCGCGAGGCCATTTCTGTCAACTGGTCGGTTGCGCTTTTTGCCGAAGGCACTACGTCTGACGGACGTGGCCTTTTGCCGTTCAAGCCCCCGCTCTTTGCCACGCTTGTGCCACCGCCCAAAAACCTCTTGATACAGCCAGTGCTGCTCGATTTTGGTCATGTTGGACCGGACGTCGCCTGGATTGGCACTGAAACCGGGTGGGAAAGTACCTGGCGCGCTTTCACGCGAGAGGGGAGCTACGCGGTCGGCGTCCATTTCCTTGAGCCATACGATCCAAGCCTGTTTGACGATCGAAAGGAAATCTCGTCGCACGCACGCACGTCTCTCGCTGCTGCCCTGTCGAGCACATTGGGCTTTGCTGTGATATAACGGCATTTCAGGTGCCCTCAGGGAATCTCGGCACATTTGACACTCGCATCACCAACTCCTATACCGAATTTCATCCCAAACCCTTCGGGAAATGATGTGCCGTCGCGCAGTGCATCGAGCGAATTGAAGGGCAAGGGGTTCCAACGACGCGAAAAGCTGCGGATTCCGTGCACGGAGTCTTGCGGCTTTTCGCCGTTTTGCGTGTCCGGTTTTAAGGCAAAGGCGAGAAATTTACATGGCGAAGCAAGCAGCGAAGACCGAGACAATGATTGCGGTCGCGAAAAAGCGCATCCGCAAGGTTTTCGGCAACATCCACGAAGTGACGCAGATGCCGGACCTCATCCAGGTCCAGCGCGAATCCTATGAGCAGTTCCTGCGCTCAGATGCTTCGATCGGCTATGTATCCGGCCTTGAAAAGACGCTGCGCAGCGTGTTCCCGATCCGCGACTTTGCCGGCACCGCCGAACTGGATTTTGTTCACTACGAGCTGGAAGACCCCAAGTTCGACACCGAGGAATGCCGCCAGCGCGGGATTACCTATGCTGCGCCGATGAAGGTCACACTCCGCCTGATCGTGTTCGAGGTCGATTCCGAAACCGAAACCCGTTCGGTCCTCGATATCAAGGAACAGGACGTTTACATGGGCGATATGCCGCTCATGACGCACAACGGCACCTTCATCATCAATGGCACCGAGCGCGTCATCGTCTCGCAGATGCACCGTTCGCCAGGTGTGCTGTTCGACCATGATCGCGGCAAGACCCATGCTTCTGGCAAGTATCTTTTTGCCGCCCGTGTCATCCCATATCGCGGCTCATGGCTTGATTTCGAGTTCGACGCCAAGGACATTGTAAACGTCCGGATCGACCGCAAGCGCAAGCTGCCGGTGACGGCGCTATTGCTCGCGCTTGGCCTTGGGCCGGAGGAAATTCTCCATCATTTCTACAATACGGTGATCTATGTCCGCGGTGCGGGGGGCTGGAAGGTTCCCTATGTTGCGGAGAATTGGCGCAACCAGAAGCCGATGTTCGACGTTGTCGATGGAAAGTCGGGCGAGGTCGTATTTGCGGCCGGCCAGAAAGTTTCGCCGCGCGCTGCGAACAAGGCGGAAAAGGAAGGGTTGGTCGAACTGCTGATCCCGACCGAGGAAATCTTTGGCCGCTATTCGGCGCTCGACCTGATCAATGAAGCGACCGGCGAGATCTATATCGAAGCGGGCGAGGAAGTCTCGGCCGAGAATCTCGAAAAGCTCGACAAGGCCGGCGTCGACGCCATCGAACTGCTCGACATCGATCACATCAACACGGGTCCGTGGATTCGCAACACGCTCAAGGCAGACAAGTCCGAAGACCGCGACATGGCCCTCGACGCGATCTATCGCGTGATGCGCCCCGGTGAACCGCCGACGCGCGAAACCGCCGAAGCCCTGTTCGGCGGATTGTTCTTCGATCCTGAACGCTATGACCTGTCGGCCGTTGGACGTGTGAAGATCAACATGCGCCTCGCACTCGATGCGCCGGATGATCATACAACGCTGCGCATCGAGGATATCCTTGCGGTCGTCAAAACACTCGTCGACCTGAAGGACGGCAAGGGCGAGATCGATGACATCGACAATCTCGGTAATCGTCGCGTCCGTTCGGTGGGCGAACTTCTCGAGAACCAATACCGCGTCGGCCTGCTCCGCATGGAGCGTGCCGTGAAGGAGCGTATGTCTTCGGTCGATGTCTCGACCGTCATGCCGAACGACATGATCAATGCCAAGCCGGCG
>JANLST010000507.1:0-3677 GCA_031362505.1 Sphingomonadales bacterium | reverse complement strand
GCGGATGCTGATCGACGCCCGCCACCGGGAAGAAACCCGGGTGGCCGTCGTCAAGGGAAACCGAATCGAGGAATTTGACTTCGAATCGGCTGAGCACAAACAGCTCAAAGGGAATATCTATCTGGCGAAAGTGACGCGCGTTGAGCCGTCGCTGCAGGCGGCGTTTGTCGACTATGGCGGCAATCGGCACGGCTTCCTCGCCTTTTCGGAAATTCACCCGGACTATTACCAGATTCCCAAGGAAGACCGCGAAGCGCTGCTGCGCGAAGAGGCAGAACATGCCGAAGAGGAAGAAAGACTGCGCGAAGCCGAAGGCGATGTCGAGCCTTTGGACGGGCATCATGACGATGACGGGCGCGACGATGATCGCCCGGATTCAGACATCGAAGGTGACGATGACGAAGACGTTCTGACGGCCGAAACTGTCAGTGGCGAAGGCGAAGACGGCAATGGCCGCGACGGCAATGCCGCTGCCAGCGCGCTGCGCGCCAAGCGGATGGCGCTGCGCCGCCGTTACAAGATCCAGGACGTCATCCACAGGCGCCAGGTGCTGCTCGTGCAGGTGGTCAAGGAAGAACGCGGTAACAAGGGCGCCGCTCTCACCACCTATCTGAGCCTTGCGGGGCGCTATTGCGTCCTCATGCCGAATACCACGCATGGCGGCGGCATCAGCCGGAAGATTTCAAATGTTGCCGATCGCAAGCGTCTAAAGACGATCATGGCCGAACTTGACCTGCCGCGGTCGATGGGTTGCATCGTCCGTACCGCAGGCCTTCAGCGGACCAAGACGGAGATCCGACGCGATTTTGATTACCTTGCGCGCGTATGGGACGGAATTCGTGAAACGACATTGAATTCGTCCGCTCCTGCGCTGATCCACAACGACAGTGACCTGATCAAGAGGGCGATCCGCGATATCTACAACAAGGATATCGACGAAGTGATCGTCGAGGGCGAGGACGGTTATAGGGCCGCCCGGGAATATATGAAGCTGCTCATGCCGAGCCATGCCAAGCGCGTGCAGCCCTATGCCGATGTCGTGCCACTCTATCAGCGGCATCATGTCGAGGATCAACTGAATGCGATGTATCAGCCGATCGTCCAGTTAAAATCGGGCGGCTATCTGGTGATCAACCCGACCGAGGCGTTGGTCTCGATCGATATCAACTCGGGGCGTTCGACGCGCGAGCATGGCATCGAGGCAACCGCCGTCGGTACCAATCTCGAAGCCGCTCAGGAAATCGCACGCCAGTTGCGCCTGCGCGATATGGCCGGTCTTGTCGTGATCGACTTTATCGACATGGAACATGGCAACAACGTCCGGAAGGTCGAAAAGGCGATGAAGGCCGCATTGGCCAATGATCGCGCGCGCATCCAGGTTGGCCGGATCAGTTCGTTCGGGCTGATGGAAATGAGCCGCCAGCGCCTGCGTACCGGCGTACTCGAAGCGTCAACCCGCCAGTGCCCGCATTGCGAAGGCACCGGGCTTGTCCGTACGGCATCTTCCGCGGCGCTTTCTGCACTCAGGTTGCTTGAAGAAGAAGCAGCGCGCGGCGCCGGTAGTCGCCTTTCGCTGCGCGCAAGCCAGGAAGCGACGATCTACGTTCTCAACCGCAAGCGTGCCGAACTGGCGGATATCGAAGAGCGTTATGGTGTCTCGATCGACATTTTTCCTGATGGCGAAACCGAGGGCGCGCGCATGATGGTGGAAGCCAGCGGCCCCCCGCCGGCCTTTCGACCAAAGATAGAACCGCTGGTGATCGAGGAGGATGACGATCTCGACATCCCCGAGGAGATCGAGGACGAAGAAGACGAGACTAACGAGACCGAGACCGAAACGGAAGGCCGCAGCCGCGATGGCGATGCCAAGCGAAAGCGTTCGCGCCGTCGCCGCGGTCGTCGCGGCCGCCGTGAAGAGGGTGATGAGCGGCCGGAAGGCGCAGAGACTGGAGAAGCGGAGGACGCCGATGCCACACGTACGCCCGAGGTCATTGCCGAAGAGAGCGACGAAGAAGGCACGCGTCGTCGTGGTCGTCGCGGACGTCGCGGTGGACGCGGGCGTCGCAATGACAGGCCCGAGACCGCAGGCGAAAATGCCGAAGTTGTCGAAGTCACAAGCGAGGCAGAACAGGCTCCGGCAGAGGTGATCGCCGAAGAAGCGCCGAAAAAGCCGCGCAGGCGCTCTGCGAAGGCGCAGGTCGAAGAGGCTGCACCTGTCGAGGTTTCCGTTGAGCCCGTTGCCGAAGTCGATGCTCCGGCCGAAAAGCCGAAACGATCGCGCAAAAAGGCCTTGCCTGCCGCAGCACAGGCCGCTCCTGCTCCCGATCCTGTGATCGACGAACCCGCTGCGAAGCCGAAACGTGCCAGCAAGGCAAAAGCCCAGCTGGAACCTGTCGCTGCCGATGCGGATGGAGGCGAAAATGAAGATGGCACGCTGCGGCGCGGCTGGTGGCAGCGCACCTTCGGTCCGGAATCCTGAGGCGCGGATTTTCATCTGAGGTTCAGACTGGGAGGGCGAGAGGTAAGCTTATGATATCACTCACCTTCCGTTTCCGCGCCCTTCTCGCATTTCTGCTCATCTGGGCTGTGACCGTGCAGCCCGTTATGGCGCAATCAATCTTGCGCGATGCTGAAACCGAAGCGCTGTTCCACGATATCTCGCTGCCGCTGATCAAGGCAGCAGGGCTTGACCCGCGCAACGTCCGGATCGTCCTGATCGGAGACAAGTCAATCAATGCGTTCACCGCCGGCGGTCAGGATGTCTATATTCATTCCGGACTCCTCGCGGCGGCGGACAACGCCAACGAGGTGCAGGGCGTTATCGCGCATGAACTTGGGCATGTCGCCGGAGGTCATGTGCTCCGCTCCGGAGAGGGCATAAAGCAGGCGACAGGAATCATGCTGCTCAGCCTGCTGCTCGGCGCCGCCGCGATTGCTGCGGGAGCGGGCGATGTTGGCGCAGGCATTCTCGGTGCAGGTCAGCAGGTCGCGCTCAACAAATTTCTGGCGTTTACCCGCGTTCAGGAAGCCACGGCCGATTCCGCTGCGCAAACCTATCTCACCACGACTGGTATCAGTGGCAAGGGCATGATCAGCTTCTTCAAGAAGCTGCAAGGCTATGAGTTCCGCTATGGCGCGACCACCGAGGACAGTTTTGCTTCCGACCACCCGGTGACCGGCGATCGTATTACCATATTGCAGGACAAGTTTGCTGCCGACCCGGCTTGGAACAAGCCAACTGATCCGGCGCTGGAAGCCCGCTTCCAGAGGGTGAAGGCCAAACTTCAGGGCTTTGTTTCTGATCCCGCCGATACGCTTCGCGATTATCCCGAAAGCAACGGGTCAATCCCCGCGCACTATGCAAGGGCCTATGCTTGGCATCGTTCGGCCTATCCCGACAAAGCCATGGAAGAGGCTAACGCCTTGTTGAAGGCTGTACCCGGCGATCCCTATTTTCTTGAACTCAAGGGCCAAATCCTGCTTGAATCAGGAAAGCCGGCAGAAGCGCTTCCTCTTTTACGTGAAGCTGTAGCCAAGACCAATGCACAACCGCTTATCGCATCCCTGTTCGGCCATGCGCTGATTGCGACCGAAGACCAGGCCAATTTCATGGAGGCGGAAAAGGTGCTCAAGGCCTCGGTGACCAAGGACAATGAGAATCCGTTTGCCTGGTATCA
>JANLST010000500.1:0-2075 GCA_031362505.1 Sphingomonadales bacterium | reverse complement strand
CTTGTCTTTGACGAACATATTGATGACGGAATCGAAAATGCCCTGCCTGCTTTCATGCGCCTCTTCAGTGGGAGCAACGACGGCAAGATGATCCTGAAGATCGGCTGATTGATGGGAGGGCGCAGCCTTCTCGTATTGAGCGGCGGCCATCCCTACGAGGAGGGGCCGTTTGCATCACTGTTGGCGCAGCTTAGTGGCTGGGACGTGACGCACCTTGTCCATCCCGAAGCCGAGGAGCGGATCGGCGAGGGTGCCGCCGACGCAGCCGATGCGCTCCTTTTCTACGACATGCCGGGATACGAGTTCGCCGACGAAAAAGTGACGTCTCGTCCACCGTCAGACGCGTTCAAGGCCGCAATCGAACGACGATTCGCCAAGGGATGCGGCGCCGTCATGATGCACCATGCGATTGCTGGCTGGGCGGATTGGCCCGCATGGAGCGAGATGGTTGGTGGGCGGTTTCTCTATCAGCCGGGGAGCGTGCGAGGCTCGGCCTGCCCGGATTCAGGGTATCGACACGATGTGGACTATTTCGCGGACGTTGTTGCAGATCATCCTGTGGTTGCAGGCGTCCCACGACGCTTTGCCGTCAATGATGAGCTCTATCTTGCCGAAATTTTCGAAGACGGCGTCACCCCTCTCATTCGCGCGGACTATGCATTCGTTGCGCCAAACTTCTACTCGGCAGCAAAGGCCGTGGCTGGCCAGATGTTCGTGAACCAGGATTGGGCCCATCCCGCTGGCAGCAATCTCGTCGCATGGGCGCGACATGTCGGGAGCGCTCCGATCGTCTATCTTCAATTCGGTGACGGCCCGGCGACGTATCAAAATCCATCTGTGCGACGCATCCTCGCTAACGCACTGGATTGGACCTCAAATACAAGGAGCGCATCATGAACCCTGAAAAGATTGTCCTGGACTTTATGGCGGCGTGGAATCGCAATGATCTGGAGGCGGCCTTTGCGATGATGGCGGACGATATCGTGTGGCATAATGTCCCGATGGAGCCTGCGGTCGGGATTGACGCATGCAAGGCGTTGATGGCCAGTTTTCCACCCTCAGAAGCGATCAACTTCGAAACGCATCATATTTCATCCACCGGGAATGTGGTGATGACCGAACGGACCGATGGGTTTCTGATCGGCGGGCGATGGCGCAAGATCCGGTTGATGGGAATTTTCGAGATCAATGCCGATGGCAAGATCGGCAAATGGCGCGACTATTTTGATATGATCGAGTTTCAACGGGAGTTCGCATAGTGGGACGCGATGTGTCCGGCCGCAAGGCGATCGTTACAGGAGCGGCCTCGGGCATTGGTGCGGCAGCAGTCGCCCGCTTGCGTGCGGATGGCGTGGAGGTTCTCGCCGTCGATGTCGTCGAACAGGGGCTCCTGGGGACCTACACGCTGGTTGCCGATCTCGGTCATCCAGAGTCGTTTTCTGCCATCGCCAACGCGGCTGAGGCACAGCTTGGCGGTCTCGATATCCTGATCAACAATGCGGGCGTTTGCCCTGCCGGACCGCTCGATGAAATGACAGACGCGATGTGGAATCTGGCGCTTGGGATCAACGTTACGGCGGTCATGAAACTGACCCGCTCCGTCTTGCCGATGCTTCGTCGATCAAGCGCAGCGCGGGTGATCAACACGGGCTCGATCCTTTCCAGCTATGGCGATGCGGGCCTTGTCGCCTATGCCACGTCGAAACACGCGGTGCTCGGACTGACCAGAGCATTGGCCGCTGAACTGGGCCCGGACGGAATCACGGTCAATTGCGTTCAACCTGGCGCCATCGCCACTGGAATGACGCGACCTATGTTCGAGCAGAACCCTTTGAGCCTCGACTATTACGTTGGACGTTCGGTACTGGGCCGGATTGGCCAACCCGAAGATATTGCCGACGTCATGGCATTCCTCGCGTCCGATGATGCGCGTTTCATCACTGGGCAGGGAATACTGATTGATGGCGGCGTTATGCTGCACAGCTAACCACTAACATTTTCGCTTGTCGCAAGCTGCGGCTGGCTATGCCATTTGTTCTGAAATGGAGATGTATGATGAATGATCTAAGTTCCGT
>JANLST010000499.1:0-3332 GCA_031362505.1 Sphingomonadales bacterium | reverse complement strand
AATAGAATCACTTTGTTGCAAACAAAACGTGCACAATGAAGATTGTCTATTGCCTAATTCCGCTAATTTATTCTGTCTCCAACCCACCACTGCGCAAATTCATGAAAACGCGCATCATTTTGGGGATAAAGAATGAAAAAGAGTCGCTTCCTGTTAGCCAGCTCGCTGGCATCCACCCTCATCCTCACCGCATCGCCCGCATGGGCGCAGGAGGCGGCGAAAGCCGCTCCGTCGGCCGCGGAGACTTCGGATGGAGAGGGGGAGGGTAGCGGTGACGAGATCGTAGTAACCGGTTCGTTGATTTCCAATCCTAATCTTCAACGCTCCTCGCCGGTGAATGTGACGACGGCGGACGAAATCGAACTCAAGCAGTCGAACGTGGCCGAAGAATTGCTGCGTGAAATTCCAGGCATTGTTCCGAATATTGGTTCCGCTGTGAATAATGGCAACAATGGTTCTTCCTTCGTCGATCTTCGCGGCTTGGGCCCGCAGCGGAATATCGTTCTTCTCGACGGCAGCCGCGTTGCGCCAGCGAGCCTGGATGGGGTTTTCGATCTCAACAATGTCCCACTTGCACTTGTTGATCGCATCGACGTGCTGACGGGATCCGCAAGCACGACCTATGGGGCAGACGCAGTTTCGGGTGTGATCAACTTCATCACCAAGAATAATTTCGCAGGCTTTGACCTTACCGTTTCCGACCAACTCACCGAGAAAGGTGATGGCAACACGATTCGTGCCGATGCCACTATCGGGGCCAATTTCGAGGATGGTCGCGGCAACGTTGTGCTAAGTCTCGGCTATCAGCAGGCTGATCCCGTCTTCCAAGGTGCACGTAGTTTTTCCACCACCGCGCTCCTTCCGACTCAGGCTGAGGACACTACTGGATCAGGTTCCCCGACATCGACCCCCGCCAGATTCGCCGTCCCAGGCCTTGGTAGCCGACAGATCGATGCCACCGGCAATCTGGTTGCCCCTTTTGCATCCTTCAATTTCAGCCCTTTCAATGTCTTCCAGACGCCGTTCGAACGCTTCAATATCTATGCCGCCGGTCGCTATGAAATCAGCGATGCAATCGAAGTCTATGCTCGTGGTATATTCTCCAAGAATTCGGTGGACACGATCGTCGCGCCTTCCGGTATCTTCAACCAGCCGGTGACAATCAACCTCAACAATCCGTTCCTGCCCGCAGGCGCGCGGGCGACGTTTTGTGCCAGAAACGACTTTAATGCAGCCGTCGCGGGCATCCAGACGCTGACAGTTGCGCAATGCAATGCAGCCGCCACAGCGACGGGTCGGAACGATCCCAACTACAGAGAGTTCACCACCAATGTTCGCCGCCGCACAACCGAGGCAGGCCCGCGCATAAGCGATTATGAAACGTTTTTCTTTGACTATCGCCTTGGATTACGCGGCCATATCACCGACACGATCCGGTGGGACCTTTCGGGCAGCTATGGTGAAAGTGAGAACACGCAGCGGCTGGGTGGCTATGTGAATGTGACGCGGGCACGTCAGGCCGCCCTTTCGGACAATGGCACGACGTGCCAGGATCCGAGCGGCGGCTGCGTTCCGGTCAACTTGTTTGGCATACCCGGCAGCATTTCTCCCGCATCGGCGGCATTCCTCCAAACGCAATCGATTACAGCAGTGCGAACTTCGCTGGCTCAGGTTCGTGGCATCATCAGCGGCGATTTCGGCGTTATCAGCCCCTTCGGTTCGGATCCTATTAGCTTTGCGGTCGGTGGCGAGTATCGCAAATACAAAGCGTCACAGGAAGCTGACACATTGTCCCAAAGCCCCGGTGTGTTGGGAGGCAGCGGCGGCGCGGTCGTACCATTTAACGGTGGCTATGACGTCTATGAAGCTTTTGGCGAATTGAACATCCCACTCATTCAGGACAAACCCTTCTTTGAAGACCTGTCGCTCGAAACCGGCGTTCGTTATTCAAGCTACAGCGTCGATGCGACTAACAACCCCTCCTACAAGACAAAAACTTACAAATTTGGCGGGAGCTGGACTCCGATCAAGGACATCAAGTTCCGCGGCAACTACTCACACGCTGTTCGAGCACCGAATATTAATGAGCTATTCTCTCCCAACTCAACGGGCCTGACCAACCTGGCATTCGATCCCTGCCAGGGCGCCGCGCCGCTCGCGAATGCAAATCTTAGAGCAATCTGTCTTGCGCAGGGTGCTCCCGCATTCACGATTGGCAACATCGCTCCTCCCGCGGCTGGACAGGTCAACAACACAACTGGTGGCAGCGTTGCGCTAAGGCCGGAGACGGCCAACACTTATACTTTCGGTGTCGTTTTGCAGCCGAGCATGGCTCCCGGCCTTTCACTGTCCGTCGATTATTATAACATCAAGGTGAAGAAAGCTATCACGCTACCGACGCCGGACGACGTTATTGCGGCTTGCTTTGGTGCAACGCCAACCACTCCATCGGCCGCAGCGGCAACCACTCTGGCCTGTACCGGCATCCGCCGTGATCCCTCTACTGGTGGTCTTGATGGCGATCCGGCAACGACGTTCGGCTTGCTGGGTGTATTGTCTAACCTTGGGCGACTGAAAACCACTGGCATCGATGCCAGCCTGAATTACAAGCGCGACATCGGGTTTGCCGATCTCTCCTTCAACTTCAATGCCAATTATACGTTCGACTCGCAGTTCCAGGCGACGCCGACGTCGATCAATCGCGAGTGCGTCGGTTATTACAGCGTAAGCTGCACGTCGATCCAGCCCAAGTTTCAATTTAGCCAGCGCACCACCCTGAGCTTCAACAAGAATATCGATGTCTCGCTTTTATGGCGGCATATCGACAGTGAGAAATATGAGCCATTGTCACTCCAGGGTGAATTCACCGCCGCCGACCTCGCCAATCGCGATGTCAATGGTGTGTTGCTTCCGGTCGCGGCGCAGGGATGCCCCGACTTTAATGGAGCAGATCCGAGCGGGTGCGTCACCGATTCTGCTTTCCGCAAGATCAAGTCGTTCAACTTTTTCGACTTCTCCACGCGTTTCGGCGTTGGCGACAATCTCACGCTCACGATGACTGTCCAGAATCTTTTCGACAAGAAACCGCCAATTACAGCCCAGAATATTGGCGCGACCGCTTACAACAGCGGCAACACCTACCCGTCGACCTACGATGCACTGGGCCGTCGCTTTGCGATGAGCGCCAAGCTGAAGTTCTGATCTTTCGGACTGACGCAGAATCGGAAAGGGCGGGTCTTCGGGCTCGCCCTTTTCGTTTTCTATCCCCACACCCGCTCGAACCGCGCGCCCAGTGCCGTCAGTAATTCATAGGGTGCAATGCCGGATTGGGC
>JANLST010000486.1:0-4271 GCA_031362505.1 Sphingomonadales bacterium | reverse complement strand
CGCAGGTGTTGACCAGCACGACATCGGCGCCGGCATAGTCCGGAGAGAGGCCATAGCCGTTCGCCCGCAGCTTCGTCAGGATCCGTTCGCTGTCGACCAGAGCCTTAGGACAGCCGAGCGAGACCATGCCGACTTTGGGTGGGGAAGGAAGTATTGTTGCCATGATTGGGCGCGCCCATAGGCGCGTTTTGCAACGATGTCATCCGCATGATATGCTCCCCACGCTTCAAGAGAGAGGAGTAAACCCAAATGTGGGACATAAACTGGATCGCAATGGTTCTGGCTGCTTTGGCCGGATTTCTTGTTGGGGGCATCTGGTATGGCCCGCTTTTCCTCAAATCCTGGCAGCGTGAAGCCGGAATTACGCAAGAGATGATGGCCAAACGGAATCCGGCGATTGTGTTCGGCGGCGCATTCCTGCTGAACCTGTTTTCTGCATTCATCCTGGGTCATGTTCTGGCAACCTATGGGCATCCGGAATTGGGCGTCAGCATCATGGTTGCCGGGGGAGTCGCGCTGGGCTTTATCGCGACGGCGATTGGCGTAAATTACCTGTTTGCCAGCAAGTCTTTGAAACTGTTTGCCATCGATGCCGGATACTGGGTCGTGATCTACAGCACGATGGGCGCCATATACGGCGTTCTGCGATAGTTAGCCGGCAGTAATCCGGTCAGCGCCGCCCATATAGGGCTGGAGGATGGCGGGAATGGCAACGCTGCCATCTTCCTGCTGGTAATTCTCGATCACGGCCACAAGCGCGCGCCCAACCGCGAGGCCCGAGCCATTGAGTGTATGGACGAAGCGCGTTCCCTTCTCCCCTTCCGGGCGGTAGCGGGCATTCATCCGGCGAGCCTGAAAATCGCCGCAATTCGAGCAGCTTGAAATCTCGCGATACTGTTGCTGCCCGGGAAGCCACACTTCGAGATCATAAGTCTTGCGAGCCGTAAAACCCATATCTCCGGTGCAGAGCAGCATCCGTCGAAAGGGAAGCTCAAGCCGGTCAAGCACCGCTTCGGCGCAAGCAGTCATCCGCTCATGCTCGGCATCGGAGTCCTCCGGGCGGGTGATAGACACAAGCTCGACCTTGTCGAACTGATGCTGGCGGATCATCCCGCGCGTATCGCGTCCTGCGGCGCCTGCTTCCGACCTGAAACAGGGCGTGAGCGCGGTGAAACGGATCGGGAGTTGAGCGCCAGCCAAGATCGATTCGCGAACAATGTTGGTCAAACTGACCTCTGCAGTAGGGATCAACCAGCGGCCGTCGGTTGTCCTGAACTGATCGTCGGCAAATTTTGGCAACTGCCCCGTTCCGAACAATGCCTCGTCGCGCACAAGCACGGGCGGCGCCACTTCCTCATAGCCGAACTCGCCCGTGTGCAGGTCGAGCATGAATTGCCCCAGCGCGCGGGAAAGCCGGGCCATGCCCCCGCGCAAATAAGCGAACCGCGCGCCTGAAACCTTTTGCGCCGTCTCGAAATCGAGCCCTAGCGCAGGACCGATAACGTCATGTTCCTTTGCGGCGAATGGGAAATTGCGCATGGCGCCTCGCTGGTGGACGAGCGCATTGCTGCTTTCATCCCCACCAGTCGGCACGTCGTCCTCGGCAAGATTGGGAATGGCCGCGAGGGCTTCATTCAACGCAGCCAGAGCATCGCGTTCGGTAGATTCCAGGGCGGCAATCGACGTTTTTAGTTCAGCGACTTCGGTCATGAGACGCCTGGCTAATTCCTCATCCTTTTTTGCTTTTGCCGCGCCAATGGCCTTTGAGGAATCATTGCGAAGTGCCAGTGCGACCTGCAGTTCCTGGGTCAATGCTCGCCACTGTTCGTCCAGCAGCACAACCTGGTCCGCAATTGCGGCAGCACCGCGTCGCGCCAAAGCGGTGTCAAAAGCTTTCGGATTCTCTCTGATCAGGCGAATGTCATGCATGGATGCGCGCTATGACGTGAGGCTCGGCGGGTCGCAAGCGGATTGCTCCGTTTGGGCTCAGTCAGGATCGACTGGCACGCCTGGAACATGTTTGGACGTCCGAATGGTCAGTGATGTTTTAACTCCCGCAACATTTGGCGCGGTGGTCAGCGAGGAGGTAAGGAATGACTGGAATTCCTGAAGGTCGCGCGCAACAATCTTCAGGATGAAATCGATTTCTCCGTTGAGCATATGGCATTCGCGAACGGGATCAAGTGCGGCAACATGCGATTCAAAGGCACGGAGATCTGCTTCTGCCTGGCTCTTGAGGCTCACCATCGCGAAAACCGTGATTGTATACCCCAACCGCGCTGCGTTGAGTGACGCGTGATAGCCCTCGATAGCGCCGCTTTCCTCCAGTGCGCGCACACGGCGAAGGCATGGAGGCGCTGTAAGGCCCACATGTTCAGCAAGGTCGACGTTCGTCATGCGTCCATCGGATTGCAATTCCGAGAGAATGCGCCGATCGATTCTGTCGAACGAAACTTGCGCCATACAGGGTGTATCCTTTCTTCATTCGATTCATCGCTGTAATTTTGTTACGATGCAAGAGCATTGTGCCACTTTGTTACGGTCAAGTTTCGATGCTTCCCGAAGTGTGTTGAACAGGCTATCCGACGATCAGGAGAGAAGATTTGACGATGGGCAGCCTTCCCCTTGCGCTTTGACGATCGCTTGAGCACCCTGTTGGCCCAGCCATCAGAGAGCGCCGCGACCAAAGCTGCCCTATGGGCGCAGATCGCTGACGTCATGACGCAAGAGTCGTCGTCCTTGTTGCCCGAGCTATGTGAGGCCGGGCTCGATAGGCTTCGTCTTTGGCGCGACATAGTCCCCGCGGAACGCCGATGCATGACTGCAACGGCATTGTCATATCATGAGATGTCCAACGAATTGGTCGATTTTTTCGCTCAAGACACTGCAAGGATTGCCGCTCCCGTATTGACGCGAGCCAAGCTTTCCGAAGCAGAATGGATCCGATTGATCCCAGCCTGGCCAGCGACGAGCAGGGCGTTGTTGCGGGAAAGGCGGGACCTTCCTCCCGAGGTCAATCATATTCTGTCAGCATATGGGGCACATGATTTTGCTCTCCCGGGTGATCCCGGAAGTGCAGCATCCGAAGGCTCTCAAATACAGATTCGGGATCTGGTCGCCCGGATCGAAGCGTATCGACGTGATCATCAAGTGCCCAGGCTTTTGAATGATCGCTCCGAAACGATCGTCGGTTTTCGCTTTGAATCCGGCAGTGATGGGGTCGTCAACTGGGTGGAAGGTGCGCCACGCGGCGCCCTGATCGGTATTTCACTGGTAGATATGGCAGAGCCAGGCGGGGCCGGTGTGGATGGCCATGCCGCCGGCGCTTCTCGTCAGCGCATGCAGTTCCGGGATGCGCATCTTGAAGTCGCGGGTGCGGGTCCTGCTTCGGGCGCATGGCTTATTTCGGCTAACCCAATGTTCAATCCCGATGATGGGCGATTTATGGGGTATCGGGGTATCGCAAAACGCAGGGATACGACCGGCGACAGCGCGAGCCCTTTGCTTGGCGGCAACTTGTCAGCAGACTCGGTCCGTCAACTTGCCCACGAACTGCGTACACCACTCAACGCAATTCGCGGCTTCGGCGAGATGATTGAAGGGCAGTTTCTTGGGCCTGTGGCGCATCACTACAGTGATATGGCGCGCAAGATTGTGGGCGATGCATCGCGATTGATGGGTGTTTTAGATGATCTGGACGCTGCAGCGCGATTGGAAACAGGAGATTGGCCGACGGAAAAGCCAGACAAAGCGGGCGTCGATCTGGCCGAAGTTCTTGGATCAATGGCCAAGGACCTCCGCCCTTTGAGTGATGACCGGGATGTCAGACTGCGCGTATCGATCGGCCGTGACCTGCCGTTGGCGCAGGTCGATCGGGCAACCTGTTCCAGACTTGTTGGGCGACTGCTTTCAATGTCAATTGAACTGGCTGACAAAGGTGAAGAACTGACAGCGCGATTGGAAGCTGCCGCCACAGGCATTCTATTTCACATTGATCGCCCAAGAAGTCTTATAGGCCGGTCGCGGGAACAAATTCTTGCGACTGCGGCGGTTGGCGATGAGACCGGGCATGCCGATCTGGCGCTAGGGCTTGGATTCATCATTCGATTGATTGATGCAATGGCCAGCCGGGTCGATGGCCATTTAGAAATAGGTCGCGAAAGGTTCAGCTTGATCCTACCATGCGCCGCGAATAGCTCTGGAGAGAGCAAGGAAAGCGGCTAGAATCAGTGCAGAAATCGGGGCAGCCCAATCGACGACGGCAGAACGAA
>JANLST010000465.1:0-1524 GCA_031362505.1 Sphingomonadales bacterium | reverse complement strand
ATGCGACCGGCGCTGCACCTTAGCGTCGACTACCCAACCTGCCAGTTCCACGAGGCGGTCGCAATTCCTGCACTCTACTTACCAACGGCCGCGGGTTTGTCGCATTGCGTAAACAACAAGCAACACAGGAGGCTAATCATGAAAAAGACAATACTTCGCGCAGCGGCAGTCATGTCGATTTGCGCACTTGCACAACCCGTTCTGGCGGCCGAGGATTATCGTCCACCGGAGATGGGGCAGCAACGTCAAATCTCAGCTTATGCGGGTGGAACCATTCGAATGGCATTGGGCAAGCATGAGCGTGCGGTTCCCAAGGCCGGGTTGACGATGGGTTTCCTGCAACGGAGCGGCAGTCCGAACGGCGCTACTGCGGTGCGCAGTCGGGTAGCGGAACTGGTTTCGTTCGGCGGATCGGCTCACGTCCGGCCGCATCTGTCGATCGCAGGTGTGCCCATGTCGGACTTTGACACGAAGCTGGGCATCAGCACGCTGGGCGCAGTCGCAATCGGGGGCCTGCTGGCTGTGGGCGCGCTGGTGGCCGTTGTGGCAGCGACGGGGCCAAAAATTCCTGCAGACGCGTTTACGGGGCCTTGATCCCGTTTATCGAGGTGCTGGGCCGGACGCGGCTCGGCACCGCTTTTTGCCCTGTCACGCGATTCTAATTCTTCAGCTTCCACCCGGTGCTCAATGCCCGATAGCAGATCAGGCCCAGCGCCAGATTGATCGTCACGAGCAGTGCGGATCCTGCGCCGAGCGGGATGTCCGTCGTCCCGATAAAGCCATAGCGAAAGCCGGAAATAGCGTAGTGAAACGGGTTTGCATGACTGATCATGGCAAAGGTCGGGGCAAGGCTGTCGACCGAATAGAAGGTCCCCGACAACAGGGCGAGAGGGGCGACAACGAAGTTGCCGATTGCGGCCGCATGATCGAATTTCTCTGCCCAGATCGAAGTCAAGACGCCCATGAGAGCCAGCATCGATGATCCGAGCAGGCCAAACCAGAGCACTGCCCAAAAATGTGTTGGCAGAATATGGACGCCCGGCCAGAGCAGCATCGCCGCCCAGATTGTGAGGCCAACCATCAGGGCGCGGGTGATGGCTCCGCCCGCCAGCCCGACCAGAAGTTCCATGCTCGACAAGGGCGGCATCAGATAGTCGACGATCGTCCCCTGCACCTTCCCAACAAGCAACGAAAAGCTCGAATTGGCAAAGGCGTTCTGCATCATTCCCATGATGATCAGTCCTGGAGCGATGAAATCGGCGAAGGGAACGCCCAGCACCATCCGGCCGCCACGTCCGGTTGCGACGGTGAAAATGACAAGATAAAGCAGGGTTGTCAGCGCAGGCGCCCAGATTGTCTGGAGGTGGACCTTGAAAAACCGCTTCACCTCCTTGATATAGAGGGTCTTCAAGCCACCCCAGTTGACCCGTTTGATCACGGGGACGCCGGGTTCGCTTATAATGCCGATTTCGGACTCGCTGTTCATCGCCTGATCGCCTATCGGCACCGGGCGCTTGCTGCAAG
>JANLST010000460.1:0-8229 GCA_031362505.1 Sphingomonadales bacterium | reverse complement strand
TGGCCGCTTCTTCACGCTCGCCGCAGACAAGCTCCCCGGCGGGCGCGGTTTTGGCGAACCCGTGCGACTCATGATCGACTTGCCCGACGGCATCGGTATTGTGAGCCTGTTCCCGGCGAAAGCCGATCAGCGCATTCTGCTTGCCGCGTCGGATGGTAAGGGCTTTATCGCCCGTTCGACGGAAGTCGTTGCCGAAACCCGCAAAGGGCGGCACGTTGTCAATATCCGGACCGGGGCAAAGCTGGTCGTTGCGCGGATCATCATGGCAGAGCATGATTATGCCGCTGTTGTGGGTGACAACCGGAAGCTGGTTGTTTTCCCGCTGGCCGAACTCCCCGAGATGACCCGCGGGCAAGGCGTCACACTCCAGAAATATCGTGATGGAGGCCTGTCCGATGCGACCAGCTTCCACTTCGAGGAAGGTTTGAGCTGGGCGATGGGCGGAGACACCGGTCGCACGCGCACCGAGGCTGACTTGACACTATGGCGCGTCGCGCGCGGGGCTGGAGGAAGGATGCCGCCAACCGGTTTTCCAAGGGACAATCGTTTCGGGTGAAAAGTGCGGGAGTTTGGGGAAGCGAAAGCATCCGAACGCTGTTAACTATAAATAATTGCCTGTTTGGCTCGAATGCAAATAGCGGATTGCTCGCATTTCCGATGAATTCTTCAAATTTGTCCCACAATGGGAAAAAAAGCGACGAAATTATCTTGCGCTACTGAATTCGTTAAGACATTCTTCACTTACATCAAGAGTCGCACCAGAACTAAGATCGCAGATCGGAACGCCGAGATACTCGTCTTTCCGTAACGGGATGGTTTTGGCTGGACGATGATGACAACATTTAGGCAGGGGGCCATTATGAAGTTGTACAAGTCACTACCTCTCATCGCATTGTGCGCGACGGCGTATGCGCCGACGGCTGCAAGTGCCGCGCCAACCATCAAATCCTATTTCGAGTTCAAAAAGCCGGCGATGATCCAGATTCCCGGTGATGTGTCGCTCGACACGAACGGCCAATCGGCTCCGGTGAGCAATGGTTCCTCAAGTGGCTTTACAATGGGCTTTGAGGGCATCAGCCAATACGATGGGGCCGCATTTGGCCGTAACTTCATACCACCAGACACCATGGGCGCGGTTGGTCGCACGCAATATTTTGAAACCAGCAACGGCTCCTATGGAGTGTTCGACAAATATACCGGTGCTCGTCTTTCGGTTGTGTCGGACAACGCATTCTGGACAGCGGCGGGCCAAGCCACCGGTACCAATGGCGATTCACGCGTCATGTACAATGCTGCGGCTGGTCGCTGGATCGCGATCGCCTTTGGATCGAACACCAAGGACCTTCAGATCGCGATTTCGGATTCCGACGATGCGCTCGGCACTTGGAAATCTGTGAAGTTCGAAGGTTATGCAGGCCTGGGATTCGGCGCAACAGCCGACTATCCGACACTCGCGCTCGACAAGAACGCCGTTTATATTGGCACGAACAACTTTGCGCCCGCAACCGCAGGAGGCTCGAACAGTTTCCGCGGGACGACGCTGAATGTTATCCCGCTCGACAGTCTGTTTGGCGCTGGCGCCCCAACGGTGGGCGGCATGAAGCAGTTCCTGACCGCATGTTCATCCGCATCCTGCCCGGTAGATCGTGGCTTTGCGATTCAGGGTGTCAATAGCGCCGATGCAAGTACATCGGGCACTGTTATAGCCGCGTCGCTGTTTGCCTTTGACTCACTGGGTTTCAAGGTCAACAATCTGACCTCCACGTCAGCGACAGGCGCAACGATCGATCCTGCCACTTATCTTGGTCAGGCTGCTTTTGCTTCGCCCTCGCCAGGCCGCCAGCCAAGCGTTGCAATCGCTGCCAACCAGCGGGTTATCGATACGCTCGACGAACGCATCAGCAGCAGCGTCTATCAGTTCAATGGCCGGATCTACATGGTGAACACCGTTGATGATGTGGCCGATGGACGTGACGAATCTCGCGTTCGTTATACGATCCTGGACGCCAATACATTCGCAATCATTGATGAAGGAAATATCGGCCAGGCCGGTTATGACTATTATCAGGGTTCAATCGCGGTCAATGAATATGGCGAGGTCGTGATCGGTTACAACCGGTCCGGGCTTGACGCCGCGACGGGCAAGATTTCGTTCCTGGGTCAGATGTTCAGGACGGGATATGATGGCAAGCTCGTATCGCTTGGCAGTGAGCTTCTATTGAAGGAAAGCCTGACAGATGATTATCACAATGGCAGCACCTTCGGAAATCCCGCCGCAGGACGTCAGCGCTGGGGCGACTATAGTCAGGTCTCGGTCGATCCATCCAACGCGCATAATTTCTACCTGATCGGTCAGTTCGCCCGCGAATATAACAACGCAGCAGGCGGCCATCCCGGTGGGACCGGCGGCTCGCGCTGGGGAACTTTCATCGCGGTGCTCTCGACACCCGTTCCAGAACCCCAGACCTGGGCCATGATGGTCTTTGGTTTCGGATTGATGGGATATGCCATGCGTCGCCGCCGTTACTCGGCGTCCTTCGCTTGACACTCCCCCCAAAGGGGAACAATTCTTGGGGGGAGCGGAAACGCTCCCCCTTTTCTTTTGCGAGGTCGGCGACGGGCCAGATCGGAAAATGAAACGATGTTCACGTTCAAGAATGTTTCCGTCGGGTTTTGCGCAATGACCTTGATCGCAGCCTCGCAACCCCCACTGACCGGGGAATGGGGTGGTGACCGCGCCCGGCTGACACTGACTGCGACCGGTGGACGGATTGACTATGATTGCGGGTCGGGAACGATCAAAGGCCCCTTGCGGCTTGATGCCAAAAGCCGGTTCAAGGCCAATGGCGATCACGAGGAATATTCACCGGGACCGGTATCGGGCGATGCGAAGCGCGTGCTGCATCCTACGGTTTATCGTGGATCGCTTCATGCGGACACGATCACCCTTGTCGTGCAGGTTTCAGGCGAGCCCAAGCCGCGAACGCTCACCCTTGTCCGCGGCAAGCGCATCAAACTCATCCGCTGCTATTAACCGCCGGAAATGGCTGATCTTGGCACAGTAAGGTCTGTGCGCTAAACTTTTGGCATTCAGCTTTAGTGAGGACCGGCCATGAAATTCGCCAGAACCACATATCTCCTTGCCGCCATCTACGGAGTTCTCGTCCTCCTTCCGGGATTTTTCCTTGAGGCTGAATTCAGCCAATCGACTCCGCCTGCGCTGACCCACCCCGAATTCTATTATGGCTTTTATGGTTCTGCGCTCGTCTGGCAGTTCGCGTTCTTCCTGATCTCTCGAGATCCGGTGCGCTACCGGCCGCTGATGCTCGTCACCGTCCTGGAAAAGGCAGGCTTCCTCATTGCCTGCCTCGCGCTCTGGTCGTCCGGGCGGATGGCGCCGAGCGGCCCTTTCTATGGCAGCCTGATCGACGGCGTCTGGATGGTCCTGTTTATCATTGCCTGGAAACGAACACCGTCACGATGAAGTGACCAGCATCGGTGGAGCTTCAATCAAAACTGCAAAGTTTGATCTGGAACAAAGCGTCCCTTTCCGGATTAACCTATCTCTGGCTCGTAAGACTCGAAGATTAGGGAATGACAATGTCTCACGTTCACCACCAATTACATGATGAGTTCCCGCAAGCCGCGGCAGCATTGCACCGGCTCAAGCTGGACAGCCCGCATTTTAACACGGTCGCGGAACGCTATGACTGCCTCAATCGCGAGATCAACCGGATCGAAGCGGGGCTTGAAGCGGGATCGGATGAACGGGTCGAAATCATGAAGAAGCAAAGGCTTGTCCTGCTTGATCAGGTCAATAGCATGCTGGCGGAGGTTCAGCATGGCTGATTTTTCCAATGTTAGAGGCCAGCTTGAGAAGCGCCTCGCCGAGTTGAATGATCGCGTAACGCTCGTTGAGCGCGAACGCGCCGAACCGATGAGCGCAGATTCGGCGGAACAGGCTATCGAAGCCGAGGATGACGAAGTGCTCGCGCTTCAGGACGATGTCCTGCATCATGAAATCGCAGCAATCGTGGGCGCTATCCGACGGATAGAGACTGGCAAATACGGCAATTGTGCGTCGTGCGGGGTGGGTATCGAACCGGCGCGCCTTGCCGCTTTGCCAACCACGTCACTGTGCATCGACTGTGCTCGCGCGGCGCCGGCATAGGTAGTTTCGATCAGCAGGACCTTGGACTGGACTTGATCTACTTTTCACCAATTACGCAATGGCTTGCTATTTTTTCTTAACCATATAGTCTCCTCAATCGGGAGGTGGGGACCTCCCGGCCGCAAGGCCCAACAAAAAGAGGGGGGTACGCCATGAATAGAGTCTATGCTGTCACGCGCGCGCTTGGTGTGTTGCTTGCCATTGTCGCCGCATTTGTTGTCATTCCAAACCTGAATGTTGCAGCCGCATTGGTTATCCTGGGCATCATTACGGGCCTGGGTGTCGCGGAAGAGAATACGCAAAGACTGTTGATTGCAACACTGGTCCTTCCGGTCGTCGCAATTGCGCTCGGAAACATTCCGCAGCTTGGTGAACAATTGTCTGCGGTCGCTTCGAATCTGGGCACCAATGTTGCCGGTTCTGCCGCAGCAGCGATCACAATGAGGATCGTAGCATTGCTCAAGGCAGACTGGATGCCAAAAACCGGTTCCTGATGCCGTCGGGGCCCGCGCACAAGTGGGCCCCGATTGTATTTGTGGAATCTTGATCAAGCGTAAGGCGTGCACGATTGACGTTTTGCTTGCAGGGGGAGAGTAACACCTCTTCAACCAGCAAAGGAATGTCCATGTCCGCTTATATTGTCTTCACCCGTGAACGTCTCCGCGACAAGTCGGAAATGGATATCTATGCCGACAAGGCAGGACCGACTTTGTCCGGTCACGAAGGCAGGCCGTTGGCCTTTTACGGGCGGAATGAAACGCTCGAAGGCGCGTCGATCGATGGCGCCGTGATTATTGAGTTTCCAACTCTCGAAGCGGCCAAGGCTTGGTATGACAGCCCGGCTTATGTTGAAGCGAGGACACATCGGTTCAAGGGCGCCGACTATAGGGTGTTCATCACCGAGGGACTTTGAAACGATGCCAGTGCTTTACGATGCGCCCTATCCGGCGCCTAATCCGAGGCGCGTCCGTATTTTCCTAGCCGAAAAGGGCCTGACTCTCCCGACCTGCCAGCTTTCGATTGTCGAAGGGCAGCACAAATCTGCTGACTTTGTTGCCAAATATCCTCCGGGACAGCTACCCGTGCTTGAACTCGATAACGGTCAGATGCTGGGCGAAAGCGTCGCGATTTGCCGGTATCTTGAAGCGCTCCATCCTGATCTGCCGCTGTTTGGCACCGATCCGCTTTCGATCGGAGAAATCGATATGTGGATCCGACGGGTTGAAATGACCCTGATGATGCCGATCGGCAACGTCTGGGTGCACACACACCCCTTAACCGCGCGAATAGTGAAGCCGCAGTACACCGAATTTGGTGAGAGCAATCGTCCGAGGGCCATCTTGGCGATGGAGCGTTTCGATCGCCATTTGGCGGATGCGCCGTTCGTGGCGGGGGATACATACTCGATGGCCGACATCATCCTGTTGACGACGATCGACTTTGCAAATTTTATCGGTGTGAAGATGCCTGACGACCTGCCGGGCCTTTCCGACTGGCATGCCAGGGTTTCAGCCCGGCCAAGCGCGAGGGCCTAAATGCGCGGCGATTTGCGACGATCGCCTTCGCGTTTTTCCTCTCCAGCATAGTCTGGATTACGGTTCGCTCGCCGATTGGGTTCCCTGCGATGGTCTTCAACGATATCCTTGTTCTTGCCACCCGACATATCTCGCATCTTTCTTGATTGGCACATGGGGGAACTACATAGATTCGTTTGCGATCAACATCTTGGACAAAATAGATGCCTTGCGCAATACTCATTAACAAGAACTCATTACTCCACCACGTCGGATTCTACTTGTTCTTCGGTCGCAGGTTGCGAAATGTTCGGGTGGATAAGTGGCTCAATCTCATTTGGCGGCACATCGCTTTTCTGGACTTTGCCGGTCGAAACGGGAGACGGGCGGCCGGTTTCCTGGTCTCCCAGCACCCATTTTGATGATTTGTGCGACGGGCTTGTCTTCTGAGAAGTAAGAAATCCGTCAAACGCGCCATCCCGCCAAAGCAATACAGCCAGTGTGGCAGCAAAAGTCATCGTGGCTAGCAAGATGACGATGACGATAGGGCCCAGCCATCCGCTATTACCTGAGGCTCTTGCACGTTCCTGCCATGTGCCCGAAGGGTCACGGCCAACAGTTTGTTCAAGTTCTTCCATGTACCAGCGGTGCTGATTGTCGACAGACGTCTGACCGTCAGCGCGCCGCGCAGCCGCCTTCAAGCGTTTTACAGGGTCGGACTCTGCCATAACGCGCAGGAGAATGAGCACAACAGGCCTAATATTCTGTTAGCGCAGGTGCAAGATCCGCAATTGGAGGCAGCGTGGATTGGGACTGATGCAGCCCCCAACCTCCCGAGATCACGCAAAATCAAGGTGTGGTTCGACTGCATCAGCGGCTTTTTTGTCGCCTTTCTTTGCCCAACGCCGCGCCTCGAAAATCTCCCCCATCGAATAGGTGCGGATGGAAGCCGGATAAAGCGGAGCGAAAAGGCGGGTAAGCGGGCCAACCCATCCGCTGTCCGATACTACAGCGACGCGCCTCAGGAAATTATGGTGGCTGAGATGGAAGACGATATCCATCCACCACACGTCCGGTTCGACCAAGCCGACATCAACGACGGCTTCAAGAACGTCTATCTTTTTGTGCGTTTTTAGAAGCGTATCTACCGCCTCAACCGCGCGCTCGAAATCGGCCTTTTCGATCCGACCGTCGACAGTGAGTTCAAGGTATCCGGCCTTTCGGTCCATTTCCACTTTCAGCATCTCGCGTTCCTCATCTGGGATGACGCCGCAATGTCGCTCCGTCGGTGTGGAATTTCCTTGATCCAGGTCAAGGACTAAGCCCGTTCCATCGGGCATTTTGCAGTCTCACATTGGAGAACACGTTATGACAAACCCCTTGATGCAACCCGCTGTGCTGATTGTGATCGGCTCGATGCTCGCCTTTATGGCTGGTCTGATGTTCGTTTCAATCGAAGACATTGCAAAAGATCGCCGCACCAAGAATTGACTGCGCTTGGCGCTCGTCTTTGAATATGGTCCCGTTCCGCATCACGAAACGAGCAGACGTCAATATTCTGATGTCGCGCGCAGCAACCTAGAAACAGGGCTTGGCTCCGAACGCCGCTTGCGCCAAAGGTGCGGCTGTATCGGTTCAGGGGCTTCCCATGTGTGGCATTATTGGAATTGTGGGCAACAAACCTGTCGCTGAGCGTCTGGTCGATGGACTGAGGCGGCTCGAATATCGCGGCTATGATTCCGCCGGGATATGCACCGTCACCAATGGCGAGTTCGGTCGCAGGCGGGCTGAGGGCAAGCTTATCAACCTTGCTGCCAAACTGGCCGCCGAGCCGCTCGATGGCGTGGTCGGCATCGCCCACACTCGCTGGGCAACCCACGGTGCACCAACCGAAGACAATGCCCATCCGCATATCGTGGGAGATGTCACGATCGTCCACAACGGGATCATCGAGAATTTCAAGCCACTGCGCGATGAACTGCTGGCGGAGGGCAGGGTATTCCTTTCCGAAACCGATACCGAGGTTGTGGGCCATCTCGTCGCGCGCGAGCTAGAGCGCGGGGCGACGCCGCAACAAGCGGTCGCCACCGTCCTGCCGCGACTCCACGGTGCGTTTGCGTTGGCCCTGCTGTTCCGCGAGCATCCTGACTTGGTGATCGGTGCCCGGCTCGGCGCACCGCTGACAGTAGGGTATGGCGAGGGTGAGAATTATCTGGGTTCCGATGCGCTTGCACTTGCGCCACTGACCCAAAAGATCGCCTATCTCGAAGAAGGCGACTGGGTGGTCGTAGGCCGCGACGGCGTCGAGATATTCGATAGCGATAACAATTCCGTGACCCGCCCCACCGTGATGTCGGGCGCGTCGGGCGCGCTGATCGACAAAGGCAATCACCGCCACTTCATGCAGAAGGAAATCTACGAACAGCCTGTGGTCGTGGCGCAGACGCTGCAAAGCTATATCCGCCCGCTGGAAATGCAGGTGGCCATGCCGCAAATGGACTTCGACCTGTCTGAGATCGAGCGCGTCGTGATCGTCGCCTGCGG
>JANLST010000448.1:0-4399 GCA_031362505.1 Sphingomonadales bacterium | reverse complement strand
TCAATGATCACGTCCGTGAAGAACTGATCGATACGCTCGATCCAAACGAAGTTGCGGACATTGCGAGCGAACTCGAGACCGATGATGCGGTCGCCATCATCGAAGACATGGAGGAAGAGGATCAGCGCGCGGTGCTGCGTGCGCTTTCCCCCGATGACCGTGCGGCGATTGAAGAGGCGCTGTCCTACCCCGAGGATTCGGCGGGCCGTCTGATGCAGCGCGATCTGATCGCGGTGCCACAGCATATGACGGTTGGCGGCGTGATCGATTATCTGCGGGAAAATCAGGATCTTACGACTGACTTCTGGGAAGTGTTCATCGTTGATCCGCAGCACAAACCGATCGGCACTGCGCATTTGAGCTGGATCCTCCGCACGCCACGCAATGTCGGCATGGCCGATGTCATGAGGCGTGAGCAAACGCTCATTCCCGTCGACATGGATCAAGAGGAAGTCGCGCTCAGATTTCAGAAATACGCGCTGATTTCGGCAGCCGTGATCGATCCCGCTGGGCGCCTTGTCGGCATGATTACCGTCGATGATATTGTTCACGTTATTCAGGACGAGGCCGGGGAAGATATCTTGAAACTTTCCGGCGCCGGCGATGGTGACATCAACGAACCGATCCTTGAGAGCTATCAGAGTCGTGTACGCTGGTTGATTGCCAACTTGATAACCGCGCTCGTCGCATCGTCGATTATCCGCGTCTTCGAAAGCACGATCGCCCAAATGGTGGCGCTTGCAACACTGATGCCGATTGTCGCCGGAGTGGGCGGCAATGCGGGCACGCAAACCATGGCCGTCGCAGTGCGCGCGATTGCGACCAACCAGCTCACCCAATCGAATACCGTGCGCACAATAACGCGCGAAATCCGCGTCGCCTTCCTCAATGGTGCTACGGTCGCAATCGTGATCGGAATCGGGGTCGGGTTCGTCTTTGCCAACCCCCAACTTGGCATGGTCATCGCCGCGGCCATGATGACCAACATCGTTTTTGCAGGATTTGCCGGCGTTATGGTTCCCGTTATCCTCGACAGACTGGATGTCGATCCCGCAGTTTCATCGTCGGTTTTTGTGACAATGATCACCGATTCGATGGGGTTTTTCGCATTTCTTGGTCTTGCGACGCTTTCCGGTATCACGGGCTAGACGATGCTTCATCTGACAAAAGTGGCCTTTGGGTGTGACAATTACGAGGTATTGGCTGCACGCATTGCTGCGCGTGAAGCCGAAGGAGCGCTGAAACTGACGACGCGATATCGTCCGAAGCGGCATGAGGAAATTCGTGGCGGTTCACTGTTCTGGATTCTCAAACATCGGCTGGTTGGGCGTTGTGAAATCCTCGGCTTTGAAGATGCTGACGCGGGGCGTACTCATATTGTCCTCAAACCGCAGCTGATCCCGGTCGACGCCGTTCCGCGCCGTGCGCATCAGGGATGGCGTTATATGGCTTTGGCCGATGCGCCACGGGATTTTTCGGATGTGTCTGAGGCGGGAGACGAACTGCCTCGCGATTTGAACCAGCAACTCGCGGAACTGGGACTCGTTTAGTCGCCGCAGCTTGCGCTGCCAGCCCCAAGGTTTTCAACGAGGCAACTCGGTTTACCGATGATGCGCACGTCTCCAGCACCATTTTGTTTTACGTCTGCTGTCCGCATTGCCCTGGCGGTAATCCGGCCTGACGTCGATGATGCAATCTTGAGATCGCTTGCCATGAGTTGGGTCGCGTCAAGATCTCCCGACCCGCTGATATTGGCATCAAGATTTTTGGCCGTTCCTGAAACCGTGATCCGTCCAGAGCCATTGAGGCGAACCGCGGCATTGTCGGACGCTAGCTTTGTCACACTGATCTGCCCGCTGCCGTTCAAGGTAATATTTGTGGCAATACCACGCATTTCCGCGGCGACGATCGATCCCCCGCCGAGCAATCTCAGTCCGGTGAGCTTTGGCAGGACAATGACAAGCTTCGCAGCGGCGTGCGGCTGGTCTTTCCAGCTGGAACGCGCTTTTGTGTGGGTCTGGATGGTCAGGACACCATTGTTGGAGTTCACTGAAATCATATCGAGTGCGCCAGAATCGCCGGACGCGGTAACCGAAGTCGCACGACCGGTCTGGATGACCACGTTAAACGGTCCAAAGACCTGGATCCGGTCAAAATCAGAAATCGCGTATCGCTTTTCGGCAGCCGCTGAGGGGCCGGAGAGGAGCAGCGGCAGCGCCGCCAGCGCGATGCGGACCAGTCTGAATGTCATCCTTCAGCCCTAGGCTGAACGGAACATTGCGTCGAGTGCGTCAGTCAGATCGTGCAGGTTACACTCCCGGATCCGAGCTTCGAGGTTTTGCACTGGCTCGTGCCCGTTATCTGGACGTCGCCGGATCCCGTAAGCGAGACGGACGCACTGCCGGTTGCCCGCGCGCTGGCATTGCCCGACCCAGCGAGCGATATTTTGACAGTTTCTGCCTCAAGAGTCTTGGCGGATATGTCGCCGGAGCCTGCACTCGATATGTCGACCCGTTTTGTCCGTCCGCCAATCATAAGGTCGCCCGAGCCCGCAAGGTCGAGAGCGACGGTCGTAGCCTGGACATTGCCGACATTGAGGTTTCCGGATCCGGCAAGTGACGCCATGAAGGCATCAACTGCAGCGCGATCAACGGTCATATCACCTGATCCTGCGAGTTTCGCGCCGCGAATGACGGGCATGGTCACTGTCACCTTGACGCCCTTGTCGCCCTTGCGCGACCAGCCCATGTGCCACGATGAGCCGGATTTGCGCGCGATCTTGAGCACGCCTTTCTCAACGACGATCTCAAGCTGATCCAGTGACGATTGCGGGCCAGTCGCAGACACGGCAAAGCTCTTGCCGGTCATGACGTTGACGTCGTCCGAGCCTTGCAATTCAACTTGGTCGAAATCGCTCAATGCGAAACTGCGGCTACCGATCGTTGAGGACTCGGCGGCACTGGATTCAACATGACCGCATGAGGCGAGGATAAGGGCAGGAATGGCGAGGGCGGCATAGCGCATAGAAAGTCTCCCGGGGATGTGTATTATCTACCTAATACACGTCCCCGGGAGATCAATCAAGCCGAAATTGTTGTTGCCAGCGATCAGGCTTCGACGGGAACCGCAACCTTGTTGTAGATTTCCGCCGATTTCTTGAGGATTTCGATCAGTTTCTGGATCGCAGTCGGCTCATCAACCTGCTCCATCGCCGCAAGTTCGCGGGCGAGGCGACTGCACGCGGCTTCGAAGATCTGCCGTTCCGAATAGCTCTGTTCGGGCTGGTCCTCGGCGCGGAACAGGTCGCGGACCACTTCGGCAATCGACACCAGGTCGCCCGAGTTGATCTTGGCTTCATATTCCTGCGCGCGGCGCGACCACATTGTGCGCTTGACCCGGGGCTTGCCCTTGAGCGTCTGAAGCGCTTCCTGCATCTGCTTGTCGGACGAAAGCTTGCGCATCCCGACGCTTTCAGCCTTGTTGGTGGGCACGCGCAACGTCATCTTTTCCTTTTCGAAACGCAGCACGTAAAGTTCGAGGGCCATGCCCGCGATTTCCGAATTCTGCAGTTCGATGACACGGCCTACGCCGTGCTTGGGATAAACAACATAATCGCCGACGACAAAATCGAGCGCAATTGAAGCCATGTAAACACACCTTTCCGATGATTTGAGCATCAAAGCCAACCGCCCGAATCCGCCGCGCGGACCGGTTCTTTGGCGATGGCGTCTAAAAAATCTCCTCCACGAATGCAGGCGCATCCGTTTCTTGGTTCACCCTTTAACAGATTCGCAACAAAAATACCAGCCTTGGTCAATTTGTTGCGTACGGCTTTGATGACGCGCTTCCGAGAGGGCTCCCACCTGCACACCGGAACGGCAGTCGCTTGCGAGATGGGAGCGCAAGTCAGCTAAATGGACAAAACCTGCAAACTGCCTGACGCCGTCATTCCCGGATCGATCAATCCCCCTCGCCGGGTTCTGTCGAGAAATATTTGTCATATTTCCCTTCCTCGCCCTTGTGCTCATCGGCATCGGCGGGGGCTTCGCGGCTTTTGGTGATGTTGGGCCAGCTGGCCGAGAAGCTGGTGTTCAGCTCAAGCCATTTTTCGAGGCCGCTTTCGGTATCAGGCAGGATCGCTTCGGCGGGACATTCGGGTTCGCACACGCCGCAATCGATACATTCGCTTGGGTTGATGACGAGCATATTCTCGCCCTCATAGAAACAGTCGACCGGGCAGACTTCCACACAATCCATGTATTTGCACTTGATGCAGGCCTCGGTCACGACATAGGTCATTGGAATCTCTCCCCGGAACAATCGGTTTACGCCTAGAATCAGCGATGGCTCTCGTCAATCGGCTCTGATGCAATCAGATCCGCATAACAGGCCTGGGCTT
>JANLST010000437.1:0-7976 GCA_031362505.1 Sphingomonadales bacterium | reverse complement strand
TCCCGGTGGTCCCCACAGTATGATCGATGCCAGTTTCCCGGCAGCGACCATTCTTCCGATCGCGCCGTCGGTGCCAGTCAGATGATCTTGCCCGACAATTTCATCCAGCGAACGCGGACGCAAACGCTCTGCGAGCGGCGCGTCCGATGACTTGGGAGCGGCTTCCACTGAGTAGGATTCGGGGAACAGGTCGGGCATATGTCCTCATATACCCACTCATGACGAAATGTGGACAGGGGGTTGACATAATAATTCTAAGATATATCTAAACACTATCAAGAAGACATATAAGGAAAAAATCTCATGTTTTATGCAAAAGCAATGCGCGGTTGTGGGCCGCGTGGAATGTATGCAATCTGGGGCCATACCCGGCACGGATTTGGCGGTCGTCATGGCTATGGTGAGCGGGGTGGTCGTCGCCGCGTTTTCGATTCGGGCGAATTGCGGCTCGTCCTTCTCAAGCTGATCGAGGAAATGCCTCGTCATGGCTATGACCTGATCCGCGAGATTGAGGAACGAAGCAATGGAACTTACGCGCCTAGCCCCGGTGTGGTCTATCCAACCTTGACCCTGCTTCAGGACATGCGCCTGATTGACGAGGAAAAAACCGAAGGTTCGCGCAAGCGTTTTGCCATTACCGAGGCCGGCAAGGTTCATCTGACCGAAAAGACGGAAGAAGTCGAAACGGCATTTGCAAAGCTCGCGGAAATGGGAGCACAGCGCGAGAAGACCGAGGGCGCGCCGATCCGTCGAGCGATGGGCAATTTGCGGCAGGTGCTCCAGCATCGCTTGACTCGCGATGACGTCTCTGCGGAGACACTCCATGACGTTGCCGCGTTGCTCGATGAAGTCTCCCAGAAAATCGAGCGGCTTTAAACTGCCCCACTTTGCCGCAGGATGCGCAGATAGATGTCGACCAGCTTTTGGTTGACCTGATCCCAGCCGTAACGATCTGCCGCTCGCTCGCCTGCCGTCCCTGCGGCTTCGCGAGCGGTGCGATCTTCACAATAGGACTGCAATACATCGGCAAATTCGGATGTGGCGCCCGGGCGGATCAAACGCCCCGACACTCCATCCTTCACAAGGCTCTGGCTTCCGGTCGCCTTGGCTGCAACAACGGGCAGGGCACACGCCATTGCTTCCAGGGTGACGTTGCCAAAAGTTTCGGTCACGGATGGGTTGAAGAGCATGTCCATCGAAGCGACCGCACGACCGAGATCGGCACCGTTCTGAAAACCGACAAAGATTCCGTTGGTCAGCCTGCCTTCGAACCAGCTGCGTGCTGGTCCTTCGCCAACGACGAGTACCCGGTGTTTCACTCCGCGACGTTCCAGCTTCTCTATGACCTCGGAGAAGACATCGAGACCTTTTTCCATCACCAGGCGTCCAATAAACCCAATCACCGGTTCATCGTCACTTATGCCCTGAGCGCGACGCCACGACATGTCCCGCTTTTCCGGCGTAAAAATGTCCCGATCAACGCCCCGCGTCCAGATGCCAACATCATAGCTCATCCGTTGCTCGCGAAGCACTTGCGCCATGGATTCAGAGGGCGCCACAATTGTGTCGCACCGGCGATAAATGCGCCGCAACATGGCCTCAACTGCCGGTTCCAGGAAGGCAAGTCCGTAGTAGCGCGGATAAGTTTCGAAGCGTGTGTGCACGGATGCAACGATCGGCAGGGCGCGGGCGCGCGCATAGCTGACAGCCCTGTGACCTACAATATCGGGGCTTGAGATGTGAACGAGGTTGGGCCTGAACGTCTTGAGGTCACGTCGCACGCGTGGCGAGAGTGCCAACGGAAAGCGATATTCCCCGCGCCCTGGAAAAGCGAACGACGGGATGCTTACCAAATCCCCGGTCGCCGGAAATGCGGGCGTCGCTGTCGTGGGTGAATAGACCCGCACTGCTGCACCCGACTTCAAGAGATAACCCACCAGTCGGTTGAGTGCCTGGTTCGCTCCGTCGCGGACATAATTGTAATTGCCGCTGAACAAGGCAATGCGAAGCGATGAGGCATCCATCAGTCGTGTGATAATCGATCACGCATCAGAATGCCAGTTCGGCCCAAACCGGCAAATGGTCAGAAGCACGCTTTGCTTTGGCCGTATTATGTGTGCCGGATCCCAATATTCTAAGATTCTCGCCAACCATGATGCGATCGAGGCGCGCTACCGGGCGCCTGGAATGAAAGCTCGGGCCGGTAAAGGCGATGCGATACTCATGCAGGAACTCAACCAGACAACCGCGATGATGCGCCCATTCGTTCAGATCGCCCATCAAAACGGTCGGCATCTTGGTCGGTTGGCGCGCGATCGCCTCCAGTATGGCACGGACTTGGCGCCTGCGCCAAAGGCCAGACAGATCGAGATGCATGCCAACGACACGCAGTTTGTCGTCGCCGATCATCAAATCTGCCATCACCGCGCCGCGCGGCTCGAAGGACGGTATTTCCAGGATTGTTTGATCCAGGACCTCAACATGTGAACGAACGAGAATGGCGTTTCCGTGCCAGCCAATTCCAACCTTTTTGGTGTTAAAATCGATCGGAAACAGTCCACTATGCTCGGCCATAACGTTATGGGGCAGGGCTGATTTTCGATCACCAAACCGGCGGTCGGCTTCCTGCAGCGCAATAATGTCCGGACTGATCTCGTTTATGACAGAAAGAATCCGCTCCGGCCGACGCAGCCGGTCCGTGCCGATGGCCTTGCGGATGTTATAGCTGGCAACCCGGATCACTGGGCTACGCTAGCCACTTCCTCAACGTCGGCCAAGCCCAAGAGATGAAAAGCTGTTCTGGTCGAACTTCAGCCGCAGCGTCACGAACGGCCCGCTCCTGGTGTAACGGCTGCCTTCGAAGTCGCGATCATGAAAGCCTACGACATTGTAGCCGACCGAAACATAAGTATTGTTCATCGGCGATATCCCGACCGTCGGCCCGCCAGACCAAGCATAGGAGCGTCCGCCCGGATTCTGGCGCAGTGTGCCGGCGACGCCAATATCAATGGTTTCGCTAAGGTCGAAACGAATATCGGCACCGAACACGTTGCTCCAGCCCTTCAGATCATCGGCGCCGAACTTGTCGAACACATATCGAGTGCCCCAGAATGCCGAAATTTCGCTGCGGCCCAGATAGGTGCCATCCTCGCGCTTTTGAGTTGGTGACCAGTTCTGAGCGAAACTGTTGATAATGCGGCGCGAAGTTGCATCCCCGTCAATGGTCAGAGGCGCGCCACCAATGGGCCCTGCCTGCCCGAATATGGCACCACGCACCTTGTCCTCGCGCAATTCAAGCTTTTCGAGAAAGGCAAAGCGACTGTCATCGGGGCGGTTGGCCCAGCTGATTGCAATCGCCTTTGCGTCAGTGCGCGGGCCACCCTTCTGGTTGGCCCGGAACCAGGTCAATCCGCCGCCAAAGGCGCGCCCTTCGCCAATTTGACGGAGTCCAGAAACGGTCAGTCCATACCGATCACCCAGATCGCCGTTGCGGTATTCTGCACGTCCGGCCAGACTCCAGCGCTCGCCACGGTAGGTTGCGCCCGCTGTTACCGCTGTGAAATCCTCGGTCAACGCACCATCTGTCCCGATGAATCCGCCTGATGCGACCGGATGGGCAGGATTAAGGATGCGCGCGGGATCAACGCCGCCGAGCGTCTTGTTCCCATCAAGTGTAGCGTCGACGGTGAGTTTCTTGTTGATTGGCAATGATTGGGAGAGACCATAGGCAGCAAAGCTGCGCGGGCCATATTCATTTGTGGATTGCTGATTGGCACTCGCGACGAGACGTCCGCCAGTCCAGGGTTTGATATCGAACCCAACCCGGGCGGTGCGCGCATCGATCGTATTTCCGTCGGCAATTTCATATCCGCCGACCAGTGTCACATCATCGGTTACGGCATAGCGTGCCGAGAGTTTGTGCCGGGCCGGGAAATCTATACTTTGATTCTTGCCGCTGACCGGGATTTCGGTCTGCGCGTCGAGTTCGAGCTTGTTGTCAAAGAACCGCTTGGTCGCGCCCAGCTGGGCAATGGTCGAACTCGCCGTTCTGCCATCATCAAGCCTGTCATTCGCTACGGTCAAGCCCGCGCGCAGACCAAGTCCGTTCGTGCGATATTCGGCAAGTGCGCGTCCCGCAGTGCGACGAGCGGCGCTACCGAGATAGTCTTCATTCCAGGCGCTGCCAACGATCGAGAGGTCAGGCGTGACGCGATAACGGCCGTCTACGCCGATCTTGCGCGTTCCGTTTTCCGAGCCATTGGTCTGGCCGATGCCATATCCGGCCTCCTGTTCGCGCGCATAGGCTAGCAGGTCCAGTGTTTTGCCATGATGTTCGGCCTCCACCAGCCAGGCTGTGGACGTGCCGCTGTTTGACCCTGTTGAGCCAGGATTTTGCGTTGCATCGCTGACGCCGAATTCCGCGCGCACTTCTGTGTTGGTGTTGGGCGTGTAGCGCAGATCGACGCCACCCATTTCGGTTTTCGTCAGGTCGTTTTCGTCATGAATCGCGGTTGCTCCCACCGTCAATGTCTTCGCGGTATTCGACCAACTCGCACGGCCACCGGCGTTGAGTACGCGCTGAGCAACACCGTCCACTTCATAGTCGACGATGATGAACTGGGGATCGAGAAGGCTCGAGCGGCTAAGCACAGGTTCGCGGAAGCGCAACGTTCCAGCGATATAGTCAATGTCATAGTCGATATGGCGCACCAGTGCCCGGCTTTCGACAATTCGGTCCGAACGCAGTCGGTCACGGATCTCGATGACCACACGTTCGGTATTGGGCAGAATGTCACGCGCGCCAAGTGCATAGGGTCCAGTAAGGCCGTTGCCCTGAATTTCTTCGCGCCGATGTCGATAGGGTGTGTCAGCGGCAAAGGCCGTCGCCCTGACATGTTCGCTGCCATATTCTGCTTTCACGCCATTGAATGCGCGTTGATAACGCGTGAGCTGCGGCTCGTTGATCCCGGTGTCATAGTCACCGAACAGCGCGTAGAATTGTGGCCGTTCGATCCTGAGGTAAAGCTTGCGAACACTGGCGGCATCATAGCGGCGTTCGCTGCGATCCGCATAGATGGTGTAGTAGGCTGTCGGATCAATCGTACCGGCGAAGCGTGCTTCGTCCTTGTTCTTGTCACTGTCATAAGCAAGGGTCATCAGCCACTTGCCCTTGATCCGGCCTTTTGCATACAGGGCAAGCCGAGCATCGCTATACCAATGCTCGCCATCGGCCCCCAGACCTTCGGTCCGGCCGTTCAACGTATTGAAGCCGACTGTTCCCGCAGCAAAGCCGACAATCGTCCAGGGACGTTTGCCGGGCGTCAACCAAGCCTGAATGGTCTGTTTGCGCGTAACATCACCGTCGCGGAAGGGCAGGGTGATTGAAAGCCCGCCGGAGGCTGTCGTCGGTTCCAGTTCGACATAGGCAATGCCCTCATCGCCCTCGACATGCCAGACAGGACGGGCGCGTTCGAGGCCGGAAAGCTGGCGCGCCGCCTGCGCATCGGCTTCGACAGCGGGATAGTAGGGTGCTGGAAGTTCGAAATCTCCGACAAGGCCATTGCGGACCGCTCGACCAGTGCGATCGGTCATGCGGATTGCCAAAACCGGGCGTGTAACGCCATCAGCGACAAGAACCGACTTTTCCCGGACGAGTTCTGCGTGAAAAGCGTTGTTTGCATAATGCACGGTGCGCCGAAGCGTGTCGATCAGCCCACCTTGTGCGTCCCGAACTTCAGCAGTGAAGACGGTATCGCCTTCATTCAGTTCAAGTGCGCGCCACAGGCTCACGGCCAATGATTCTACACCGTTCTTTCGTGTGCCTTCAAATGCAAGGTCGTCCACCGGTTTCCCATCGCTGAAAAGCCTGACGGTCTGACCTGGCAGATGTTTGATTGCGACGCGCACGGCTTTGGTGCGTGGATTGTGATCGGGTTCGGGAAAAAGCCAACCAATTTCAGGCATCTGACCCGAAAACCAGTCGCGACCAGCCCCGGCAGCATCGGCGTCGGTCGGCGGAACTGCACGGCGAACAATCTCAGCCTCGAGCCGCGCACTGTTCTTGCCCGCCACGCTGCGGAAGTCTGCGCGCACGAGTGAACCGCCTTGCCCGTCAACGAAGCGTGAAATAGCACTACCTGCGGTGCGAGCAATTTTTGCGCAATCGGCCGGAACTTGGCCGGAAGGCAGCGAGGAAGCGTCCATCTGCACGACATGCAGGCCGGGAAGGACTCCTTCGAAGTGATAGCGCCCCTCAAGATCTGTTACGGAGTAGCTGCCATCCTCAAGCATCACGCGGACGCCTGCAATGCCATTGGCGGCGTCGGGATCGACCGTGCACCCCCCATCCGTGATGCGTCCGATTATGGTCATCCTGTCGGTGATGCCGTCACGGGCAATGCGCACGACTGCATCTGATACCGGACTTTGGGCACCGCGGCTGTCGGCGGCACTCGCGCGATTCATCGCCGGGCCAGGCTTTGCGTCGGGACGAACTTCGAGAATATACGTCACAATCCCACTCGCCCCACCACTTAGCGGAGGCAAAGGTATCGAAAGGTTTCGGCCATCCGAACTAACCGTATAGGATATTAGTGAGCCATTATATCTAACCGTTTTAGCTTTGAGCCGCATTTCATTGGGCAGCAAATCGTTCACCGTAATCGACCCGGTCAATCGCGCAGCGTCGCCATTCTGGACATTGATCCGGTATTGGACAGGATCTCCGGGAACGGCGACCGGACTGGATGCTGACTTGCGCACGAGCAATGAGCCTCCCGGCTTGTCTGCCGGGATGTCGATCCGAACTGGAGAAGGACCGGTCAGGGCAAAAATGTCACCATATGAACCATTTACGATCGCGAAAGGCTGCCCATCGGGACGGCGCAAGCCCGCCAGATCGGCGGGCAAGGACGTCGAAGGAACGGTGTAGGGCGATGGAGGTTGAACGACCAGCCTGTAACTTCCCGCGCGCACGAACGGAAAGCGGTAATCGCCAGGCGGAAACACATAAATATTGCCGCTGCCATCGGTCACCGTCGATCCAGTAACAATGGTTGCCGGAAAACTCGAAACGCCATCATCGCCGAACACTTGGGCCGGTTGTCCGGTCGCTGCATCGACCAGAGTCACGCTTGATCCTGCAATCGGTGCCCCGTCGCCGCTATCAAATACGATGCCGAACGGGTCGATAAGCACTTGAACCGGCGAATTTGCGATCAGGGAACCGTCGCTTACGCGCAGTCCCGTCAGCGTAAGGGTGTCGCCAGGGCGTACCGATAACAGGCAATCGTTCCGGACAGGGTTGGGGGGAATTGCCGACGTCCGGATTATTCCAATGAAAACGCCTGTATTTGGCCCGCTTTCAGAGAAAGTAAGAGTTTCCGCGTCACCGCCCGGCGTTTCCAGGCGCACCATCAACGTATCAATTGTCGTTGAACTTTGATTATCAAGTGCAGAATTGATTTCGACGATCAGCGGTTCTCCGGCCCGAATTTCCGTCGTTTGCACCGCTGAAGCGGGCAGAAGCGGTGTGCCGGCAAACACGCCACCAAGTGTCACGGGGGCGGCACCGCTGCTGCCTTGGCAAATTGTCGTTGAAACAGAGATGTTCTGGGCCGCAGGTGAGGCATCAAGCTGATAGGTTTTGAGGGTCGGAATTACCGGTTGTGGCGGCTCCACGACCAGATCAACCTGATTTGAATTGCGGAAGATACGATTGGTGCCCGCGTCCCATTGTATGGTTGCAATGTTGGAAATCGTCTGGGCGACAGCAATCGTTGGCGCCGACCCGATGAGGAGCGTCGTAATGGCCAAAAACAGGGCCAAAATATGGTTTATGACGCTACGCATAAAAAAAGAGGCAGGCCGTCCAATGGCTAAAACGAGCCATTGGACGGTCCCTTTTCATTCGCTCTAATTTATGGTCACCTGGAAATAGAGCGTACGGGTTGTGCCCGCCGCAACCGTCCCCAGGG
>JANLST010000423.1:0-5637 GCA_031362505.1 Sphingomonadales bacterium | reverse complement strand
GCCGTCCAACGTGCGGCGAGATGCGCCTGATCGACAAGGTCGTTTCCCACCAAGATTGCGAACACGACAGCTCCTGCCGAGACAAGGGCTGCCAGGAACAGCGGGACGGTACGCGCGGTCATCCCCTATATTTGCCACGCTATCGCAGCGCGTCAACGGCCTTCAGGATCGTCGCATTGTCAGCGCGTATCTTGTAATCGGTCGCGACGGATTTCCAGCGGACCACGCCCTTTGCATCAACGAGCAGGATCGAGGCCTTGGGTACACCATAGGCGTAGCTCCCCGCCACATAGGCCGGATCGCGCAAACCAAACGCATCGATCATCGCCGATTTCTCGTCAGACAAGAGGGTATATCCGATCCCGGTCTTGGCCGCGAAGCCTGCCAGAACATCAGGCGAATCATAGCTGAGCGCTGCAAGGCCATATCCGCGCTGCGCCAGCGAAGCCTGTGCATCCTTCAGGCTCTTGAGTTGGGCCTGACAGAAAGGGCACCATTTGGCCGAACGAAAAAGCACTAGAACCGTGCCCTTCTTACCTGTGATGCTGGCCCAGGTGCGGGTGCGACCCATTGCATCGACGGCCTTGAAACCTGCCGGAACTTTCGCACCTGTTGCAATTTCAGCCGCTTCCGCCGGGGCGGCCACTGCGCCTCCAACCATCATTGCAAGTGCGAAAATGATCTTCAAAAGGGCACGCATCCAAAACTCTCCAAAGCTATTGGTTTGAACCCTGGTTCGCTCCGAGGCTTAGCAATGTTACAGGCCGCAACGAAGTTTACTGGCTTGGAAAGCGCTCGAACGCCGGCAGGGTGTGCGCCGTTTCCATCCATTTGATCCGCTCGGCCGTCTGGATATGCGCTTCGGCGGGAAGGGCGTCGGGGTCGTCCAGCGTTGCCGACTGGATGTCGACAATGCCGGGGAGAAAGGTCTGGTTTCGATAAAAAAGTCCGGTGCCGCAATCGGGACAGAAGCTGCGCCACGTCTCGCCCGAGGAATTGAACGCCTTGGGCTTGCCCTGAACCACCTTCAGCTCGGCTTCCGCAAAAGCAGCCCATGCCACCATCGGCGCGCCCGCACTTCTCCTGCAATCCGTGCAGTGACAGAGCGCCACATGTTGCGGCATGCCGCTCACTTCATAGGCAATCGCGCCGCAGTGGCAGTGTCCGGTCATCGGCATCGCTTAGGTCCTTTTTTCCGAATCGAAGAACGGAACATTAGCAGAACACATGCCATTTTGGGGAATTATCCCCTTGCGTCAGTTAGGTCTAGTGGTGGTATAGGGGGAGGATGTCAACGACATTACCAACACCTAAACGATTCGGTTCCATCACCGTCGCGGGCATGCTTGTGAACGCCGCTGCACTTGGATTCCCAGATTGGGCGGGGGCCGTTGCGCGTGGCATCACCGCGCTTCTATTAATCGCGCTTATTCCGATGGTGTTCATCCATCGCAAGGAGTGGCAGGATTACATCCTAGATGTGAGACGGAGAGGGCGCTTGGCGGCATTAATTGCTACATTGGTTTTGGGGGCTGGTTTCGTTGGGGCAGTGACTTGGCTTAACTGGCCAGAAAAAACACCGGCTGGGCCAACAACTGAACCCCTACCAGAAAACCCTTCATCGTCGGATCAAAAGCCCCCGCCTCCCCCCGCCTCCACCGAGCCGAACGTTACTACCAACTCTGCTGTTACTGCGAACGTGGAAACAAAGCCGGTCGTGACCCTGTCTATGGTGGTTCACCGCGCGGCCAAGCCAAAAGCCGCAGACACAACAGCACTAGTTCCGTCTAGGCGAGACTTTTACAAGAGCCACTTGAGAGACTTTTATGCGGAAGGGAATGATATCTATGAGTCTGTCCTTTCAGCCGACTCAGACACTCAAATGTTGGCGGCAGATAAGCGCGCTGAAGCGTGGGGCGAAAAAGTTTCACAATGGTTGCGGGAGAATATGGGGGAACCAGCGCGTGCGCGCTTCCGAGAGAAGCCGTCTAGCATCCCAAACATCAATTGGCCCGGTCATTCGGAGCAGGCGCTGCTGAGCAAACGCGTGTTGATGACAGGAATGCCGCGATTTCTTGATGCCCTAAAAGAAATGATGAAATCGGACGAATGGGATTCGTCAAAGGATACTAAATGATTGAAAACCCCCAAGCCCGTTTCGACGCCCTGCTCCACGCAATGGCGCATGGCGACAAGCCTAGCGTGAAAAGGAAGTCATCAGGCGACCAATCATCAGGTGAGGCGTCTCCCGATGATTGTAGCGAAACTCAAACTCCGCCAGATACTTCGAAAGGTGCTTCGGGCTAACATGGATATAGGTGCCGTTGATCCCGCGCTTCAGTTGCGCCCAATAGCTTTCCAGCCCGTTCACGGACGTGCCAAGAAAGCCGACATATTCGCCGCGCCTGTGGTTGACGTGCTGGTGATCGAACTTGTGCATCCCAAGCGTCAGATAGGCAGTATGTTCGTCTGTGTGGACGGTCGAAAGCGGCCTGACATTCTCTTGGATGATCGGGAGCAGCGTCTCACGCTTACGGTTGACGACAACGCCCGTCATTACCTTGCCGTCGCGTTCCAACATACCGAACACGACCGCTTTGCCTTTGCCGCCGATGCCGCCCTTCATGTAGCCGCCAATATAGGTTTCGTCGATTTCAACACCAACCATAGGCCCGCCCAAGGGCGTGTCGCCATCAACGCTGCCCATGTATTTACGGATTTCATGGCACATGCGCCAAGCCGTTTTGTAGGTTACGCCAAGCTGGCGCTCGACTTCCTTGGCGGCAACGCCGTTCCGCGTCGTGCAGAACAGAAACATGACGTGAAACCAATCTCGCAAAGGCGTGCGAGTGCGTTCAAACGGAGTATCAGCCATCGGAGCAACTTGATTGCCGCAGTATTCGCATGAATAAACTTTACGTGCCTTCACCCGATAAAAGTGAGCGTTACGTCCACACTTTGAACAGTCGTGACGATCACCATAACGGATACGCATCAAATGCTCTAGGCAAACGTCCTCTGTCGGAAATTGGTCAAGAAACTGGCGAAGGGTTGTGGATTTCGTTTTCATACATATTGTATAGGGGATCGTTTAACCTGACGCAAGGGGATAATTCCCCCATTTTGCAAACCAAGATTCAAAGCACGTATTTGCTCAGGTCCACATTCTTGGCGACGCTCGCGAGTTGATTGTTCACATAATCCGCATCGACCAGAACCTCGCTGCCCGCGCGGTCTTCGGCCTCAAAGCTGACATCTTCGAGCAGCTTTTCCATCACTGTTGAAAGACGGCGCGCGCCGATATTCTCGATCGCCTCATTCACCTCGGCAGCAATGCGGGCGATGGCGACGATTCCGTCGTCGGTAAAGCGGATCGTCACGCCCTCCGTCGCCAAAAGCGCCGAATACTGGCCGGCAAGGCTGGCGCGGGTGTCCTTCAGAATTCGAACAAAGTCTTCCTGCGTCAGTGCTTTCAATTCGACGCGAATTGGCAGTCGGCCCTGAAGCTCCGGCAGCAGATCGCTGGGTTTTGCGACATGGAATGCGCCCGAGGCAATGAAAAGGATATGGTCAGTCTTCATCGGACCGTATTTGGTGGCGACCGTCGTCCCTTCGATCAATGGAAGCAGGTCACGCTGGACGCCCTCACGGCTCACAGATCCGCCGCGCACGTCTGACACGGCAATCTTGTCGATTTCATCGAGAAAGACGATGCCATTGGCCTCCGCATCGGCCAGCGCGACCCGTGCGACGTCATCTTGGTCGAGACGCTTGTCAGCCTCTTCCTCGGTCAGTTTCGCCCATGCAGCAGGAACCGTCATCTTGCGGCGCTTCAAGGGCTGATTGCCGAAAGCCTTTCCCATCATTTCGCCAATATTGATCATCCCGACCTGGCCTCCACCGGGAATTTCGAATGGTGCCTGTGGGCTGGATTCTACTTCGATCTCGATTTCCGTCGCTTCGAGATGGCCGTCGGCAAAACGTTTCTTGAACGCTTCGCGCGTTGCGGTACTCGCATCCTTGCCGGTCAAGGCATCGAGCAGGCGAGACATTGCCGCATCCTCGGCCTTGTCCTTGACCGCCGCACGCCGCCGTTCCTTTTCAAGACGGATGGCTTCTTCAGCGAGGTCGCGGGCGATTTGCTCAACGTCGCGTCCGACATAGCCGACCTCGGTAAACTTTGTGGCTTCAACCTTGACGAACGGCGCGTCGGCCAGCTTTGCAAGGCGCCGACTTATTTCGGTTTTGCCACAACCGGTGGGCCCGATCATGAGGATATTCTTGGGGCTCACTTCATCCCGCAATTCGGGCGAAAGTTGTTGACGGCGCCAGCGATTGCGGAGCGCAACGGCAACAGCACGCTTGGCATCAAGCTGGCCCACAATATGTTCGTCCAAGGCTGCGACAATCGCCTTGGGAGTCAGGTTCTGGTTCATGCGATTCCCGTTATTGCGCGGCGTCGAGCATTTCGACGGTCAGCTGGTCATTGGTATAAACACAGATTTCGGCAGCGACCGCCATCGCCTTTCGGGCCAGCTTTTCTGCGTCCTTCTCGTAATCCCTGAGTGCGCGGGCCGCCGCGAGCGCGAAGTTTCCTCCCGAACCGATTGCGGCGATCCCGTCCACAGGTTCCAGAACATCGCCATTTCCTGTCAGGATCAGCGTCACGTCCTTGTCAGCGACAATCATCATGGCCTCAAGGTTGCGCAGATACTTGTCCGTCCGCCAGTCCTTGGCGAGTTCGACTGCCGAGCGCATCAGTTGGCCATTATACTGCTCAAGCTTGCGTTCGAGCCGTTCGAACAGCGTGAAGGCATCCGCCGTTGCGCCCGCGAAGCCGGCGATCACCGAGCCATCGCCGAGCGGGCGGACCTTTTTGGCGTTGGGTTTCATCACGGTCTGGCCCATCGAAACCTGGCCATCGCCCGCGATCACCACCTTGCCACCTGTGCGCACCGAGACGATGGTCGTGCCGTGCCATTTGATATGATCTGTCATGATCCGAATATGGGGCGCTGGCCCCAACGGTTTCAAGGGCCGCGCTTGTTTGCTAGGATAAGGCATGGCAACCACGATCCTGATCCAGCGGCTGATCGCACTCCCCTTCCTCATTCTTGGTAGCTGGTGCCTGTTGGCACCGACCATGGTCGAGCGGCTGATGGTAAATCCCGATTATCAGCATTTAAGTACGACATCGGCACTCCTGATGGGGTGCTTCGGCTCACAGGCTGTTCTTTCGGGCCTGTTCGCTTGGTTTAGCCGCTTCAACCGAACGACTTTTCTCGCTTATGGAATCGCGTTGCTGCCATTTTTCGGGTTCAACTATTGGTTCGTCTATGTTGTTCCGGTCTTCAACGGCTGGATGGCACTCGATCTTGTCTCGAATGCTGTCATGCTGGGATTATGCATCTGGGGTTGGCGAACAAGCACGACCGACGTCTAAATTTCTGCCCGTGTTGAAACTGGTCGGGGAAAGAGGATTCGAACCTCCGGCCCCTGCCTCCCGAAGGCAGTGCTCTACCAGGCTGAGCTATTCCCCGACCGATGCGGATCCGGCCCGAGGGCCGAGTGGCAGGCGGACGCCATTAGCGAGGGGTCGTGTGCGGATCAACCCCGCGCGGCAATCATGTCTTCAAC
>JANLST010000405.1:0-2352 GCA_031362505.1 Sphingomonadales bacterium | reverse complement strand
AGCGACAGCAAATAGGTCCCTTGATCGAGAGCCATGTCGCCGCCTGAAGCAACCGCAATTTTATCGGCTTTGAAGGTCAACCCGAACCCCGGCATCTGCATAAGCCCGCCCCAAGCCTTCTCAAGTGCCGACTGACCTTGTGCGATTGGAGCGCCTGGCGCCATCATTGCCCCATCAAAGGCATACAGTTTTGATACCGCAGCCGCATCGTGATCACGGATCAGTGCGAGCCATCTCTCATTGGTCTTGCGTATAGCTTGCTCGTGCTCCGAGGCCTTGTTGTGGGTTGAATTTTTCGAATCGGCGTTTGAGCCCCAGCCTAAGAGCAGCACGCTAAATCCCGACAGAAAGGCATATTTAACTCTCAGCATATCGCATTCCTCCTTTGCTCCTGCGAAGATGTCATGGGTTGCGCACGAGTGCAAACGAGACTTTCCGTTCCGGGAACTTGCTGAGTGTCATCCTCGGATGTCCGCAACCCACAACGAAATTGCCACTCCCGTATGCGTGGCAACCCAAGCCGGTTGGAGTTCTGACTTTCGATGCAAGACTTCATCGAGCCTTGTTATGAGTCAAGCTGCCCCGGCAAGGGTTCCGCCGTTGGCATAGGCGTTGGCCTCATGCAATAAATCGGGTTCAGGCCTTGGGCGGCCAAGGGATGAAGCTCGACGTCCGCCGGATATAATCCTCATATCCCGGCCGCTTTTTCTTGAGGCTGTATTCCAGCATCGGCACGCCGCTCATCCGTGTCAGAAGCCAGGTGATGAGCAATGGCCCGGGTAGCGCCCAGAACCCGATCGACGTTTCCGCCGCGATCAGCCAGAGGCCCCACCAGACGCACGCATCGCCGAAATAATTGGGATGGCGGGTGTAGCGCCACAGGCCGGTGTCGAGCACTTTGCCCTTGCTCGCTGGATCGGCCTTGAAGCGGCGCAACTGCCAGTCCCCGATCGTTTCGAATCCGATGCCGATCAGCGCGAGGCATTTTCCGGCAAAAGCCAGCCAGCCGGTCTGCACCGGTTCGGCGGCAAGCTGGCCCAGTTGTGCTGGCAGACAGACGATAAACAGCAACGGCGCCTGCATCAGGAACACCAGAATCAGCGACGATTTGGCGAATGACCAGCCTCTCTTTTCCATCGCACTGCCCAAAATGCGCCGGTAGCGCGGGTCTTCCCCCTCCGCTCTCCAGCGCGTGTAGAGGTGGAGCGAGAGGCGCAGGCCCCAGACACCAGTTAGCCCGAGGATGAGGAATTTGCGCTGCGGCGATCCGTCATGCGTCTGCACAAAGGTCGAGACGGCAAGCATCACCATGCCGAATGCCCAGAAGCTGTCGATGAAACTGACGTCGCGGATACGCACCGAAATCGCCCACAGGATGATGATCGTGATCATCAACAGCGCGGCATTGACGGCAAGAATCTCGATCATGGGAATATCCTCCGTTACCGGATGCTATTCACAGATACAGTCAAAGGCCAGCGCTAGATGCAAAACCTATCTGGCCTGAGATAGTCCGATGCCTAGCGGACGCGCGGACCGCCGAACGGAAGCGGCGGCGGCGGGCGACGGTCACGGCGCGGCATTTGCGCCTGATAGGCATGGCCGCAATGTGCGACACAATAAGGGAAACCGGGGTTCACCTTGTCACCGCAGAAATGGAAATCGGGTTCGCCCGGGTGGCCGAGTGGCCATTTGCAGATCTTTTCGCTGAGATCGAGCAGGCCCGTCTTTTCCGCAAATTCAGGCGCGATCTTGGCGGGCACGAGCCGCCGCGGAGGTGCAGGCGTCGCCGGGGGAGCCTGGTCACCGGGCCCCTGACGCAGGAACCCGCCCGGTCCGATCGAGCGCAATTGCGCGCCTGTCGGGGCATTGGGCTGGGTCGGGACGGGTTGGGGCGTGTTGGCAGGTGCCGCCATTCGCGGGGCCGGTACGGGCGCGCGAGGCGGAGCGGAGATCACGACAGGCTTGGCCCGCGCAGGGGCCGCCTTGCGGGATTCCGACTTTGTGCCATCAGCGTCTGTACCCTTTACAGGCGACGGGCGCGACTGAAGGTCAAGCCGGTGGGCCTTTCCGATCACCGCGTTGCGGCTGACGCCGCCAAGTTCTTCCGCGATCTGGCTCGCGGTCATTCCTTTTTCCCACATCGACTTCAATTTATCGATGCGTTCGTCTGTCCAGGACATGCGTTACCCTTGTCATTCCAAAACCGCACTTGCAGCAAGCGCCCGGTGCCGATAGGCGATCAGGCGATGAACAGCGAGTCCGAAATCGGCATTATAAGCGAACCCGGCGTCCCCGTGATCAAACGGGTCAACTGGGGTGGCTTGAAGACCCTCTATATCAAGGAGGTGA
>JANLST010000400.1:0-5343 GCA_031362505.1 Sphingomonadales bacterium | reverse complement strand
ATCGTTCGAGTATCCTGTAACGCTGGTCGGATTCGGCGGCACGAAAGAGCATGGTATCAAGCATCCTGTAGAATCCGCGCTCGCCCCATAGCGACGCGGCATGGGCCTTTGACTCTTCAGGGCCCAGAGTGGGAGTTTCGGCAATACGGACGGCCAATCTGACCGCGTCCGGCAGAGAATATCCTGTTGTCGGATGGAACAGCGCTGCGCGCATCCCGGCCTTTGCCGTATCGCCACCCGAGGCCCAGTAGGCATTGAAATCGCCGCCCATCGCAACCGGCAAGACTCCGGTCTCTTCACGCTCGATCGCTTCCACGTGCCATCCGCGGGTTTTGACATAGTCTGCAATGCGCTCGCGCAACGCCCCCAACGAAAGGTCCGGGCTATTACTGTAATAGGTATCCTCGACAAACACCGTCTGGGAATCGAAGGGCAGGCAGTAAACGAAACGATACCCGTCGAGCTGCGGGACAGTTGCGTCCATGATGATCGGGCGAGTCAGTCCATGCCCGCCCTCAATCCGCAAGCGCTGCCCAAGGAATTTCTGCCAGCCAAGATCAAGACAAGACAGGTCTGCAGCCCCGCGCGTATCGATGACGAGATCGGCGTCGACCCGGTTCTGGTTATCGAGGACGATCGATTTGCTGCCAATCGAGATGGCACTGCCAGCGATGATCCGATCAGGCTCCAGCCGCGCCCGCACCACAGCATCGAGTCGTTCGGACTCGATACTGTTATAGCCCGTCTCCAGCGTCCGACGATGTGCGGGAAAGACAACGTCATAGGTCGGCCAGCGATGACAGATCAGCGGCTCGACAAGCCAGCGATGCTCCGGCGCAATATCACTGTCAAAGAACGACCAGACGTGATTCCCGCCTAGATCGGCTGTTGCCTCAATCAATCGGACGTCAAGATTGGGTTGCTTTTCGGCGAGCGCCAGTGCGATCAGCCCCCCCGCAAGGCCCCCGCCTGCAATCGCAATGTCACAGTTGATGGTCTCCTGCACAGCGCGGCCCTAGCGAGGTTTGGCGGAAGGCGAAAGCCGATGTAAACATTATTCATGACCGAACCACTTGATCCTGCATTGCTGCTCAAAGCCTATGCCGCAGGCATTTTCCCGATGGCGGACGGCCGAGATGCGGCAGAGATCTATTGGGTGGAACCACGCAAACGGGGCGTGCTGCCGCTCGACGGGTTCAGGCTGTCTCGCTCGCTGGCCAAAGCCCTCAAGTCCGGGCGCTTCGAAACGACGGCCGACCGGGCCTTTGGAGAGGTTGTCCGGCTGTGCGCCGAAGAGGCGGAGGATCGCCCTTCGACCTGGATCAATCGCCAGATCGAAGCCTCTGTAGCATTGCTCCATGCCAGCGGACATGCACACAGTATAGAAACCTGGGAGAATGGCCAACTGATCGGCGGACTGTACGGAGTTCGACTGGGCAGGGCCTTTTTTGGGGAATCGATGTTCAGCAGGGCGACAGATGCGTCAAAAGTTGCGTTGGCGCACCTTGTCGCACGGCTTCGAGCGGGGGGGTTCACCTTGCTGGATTGCCAGTTCATTACACCGCATCTGGCCTCGCTCGGCGCAATAGAAATCGACCGCGCGGATTATCTCGCGGCGTTGGTGTCTGCAGTCACCGGAGGAGTCGCAGGCGACGCCGCGGCCTCTGGCTCCGTTGGCTCGGCCGATTTCTTCGCGCTCGATCGGTCATTCGAGGCAGAGTCGTTGCCGCGAACCACGATGGTCTCCGGACCGGCATCCGGATGTTTCATTGCGCAGGCCTTGGTCCAGACATCGTAAATCGGATGCTCGACAATGTTGAGTGACGGGGATTCCTTGAACAGCCAGCCCGAAAAATATTTGCGCCATTTGTCATCGCTGCCGTGCACGATCACCTGGACGAACGCACCGGTATAATGTTCAGGCTCCCACGGCGCAGTCGTCTCGCAGGCCTTCAGTCGCACGACAAGGTCGCCGATCCGAACAGCCTGTCCCGGCTTTAATGAGAGATCGCGATAGAGGCCGTTGCGCTTGTTGAGTATCCCCAGCGTCGCAACGCGTTCGGCCATTGGTGTGACCTTGCCGGAGAGGACGACAGGCGGAGCAACAGGCGCGGGGGCTTCGATTTTGGTCGGCACCGGCTCGGTAACATTCGTTGCCGTCGCATTCTCGATCGCGGCCATTGCCTGCCATCCCACAATGATCGCAGCAACCCCGCCCAGTCCCCAGAGTATGGGCCGTTTCATCCCCGATCAGGGCTCCATGCCTGATAGTCGCCGGTCGCAGAAGCACGCTCGCCACCTGCTTCAGGCGCGCCTGCAGGACGATAGGCGTTGACGGTACCTGTCAGGTTGCGAGACGGAGGTTTTTCCCAGATCCGTGCCGGCGGCAGTGCATTTTCTGGCAACGCGTCGAGTGTATGATGCAACCAGCCATGCCATTCGGGTGGAATTCGGCTCGCATCATTGATGCCGTTGTACATGACCCAGCGCCGCGGAAGACCTCCAACGGTCTTGCCACCTTCATAATAGACATTGCCGTCGGCATCATGGCCAACGCGCTGCCCCTTGGTGACCGTACCAAGCCAGGTCCCGAAGGTCGCACCTTCCCACCATGTGAAGATATTCTTGAAAACGCCCATGCGGGGCGATTACCTGTGTGTGTGGCGTTGCGCAACCGGTGTTGGCGCCATGTGACGGTGACAGTGCGAATTTCCGGGTTAGGCAGGGAGCGACAAGCCCTCGATTTGCAGGGTTCATTTCGCTTCGGAAGCGAGTTCAGCTCCGATAGCGACAACGGCGTCGACGAGAGCATCGAAATCCGACAATTCTGACCGGTGATTGGTGATGCAGACGCGGATTGCAAATCGACCGTCGAGGATCGTCTGCGAAGGAACGGCGACGCCGCGCACCTGCAACGCTGTCAGGATCGCCTGGTTGAGAAGGTTGAGCCGTTCAGCCGCCATCCCGTCCGGCGCATAGCGAAAGCACACAATATTCATCGAAACCGGTGCGAGCAATTCAAGCGTATTGGTCGCCTCGACCCGCTCGGCCAAATAGCGGGCCTGCTCAATATTGGCCTGGATCGCGGCACCGATGCGGTCCACCCCTTGCTCCTTCATCGACATCCAGACCTTAAGGGCGCGAAATCCGCGCGTCAGCTGAAGGCCGCGATCAGCAAAATGGGTTGCGTCAGCGGAGATGCCCTTTTGCGAGGATTGCAAATATGCAGCCGATCCCGCCTGCGTCTGAAACGCCGCAAGCTGGGCGTCGGCGTCACGCGTCAGCACGACGCCAATTTCATAAGGCATATAGCCCCATTTGTGCAGGTCGAAACCGATCGAATCCGCCAGTTCCTGACCCGCAACAAGGTCACGACTTTCGCACCATGCCGCCATTGACCCAAAGGCACCATCAACATGGAACCAAAGGCCGAATTCATCCGAGAGCGCCCGGATCGCCTGCAGATCATCAACAGCAGCGGTATTGACGGTGCCCGCATTGCCGATGATCGCGATAGGGCGTTTGCCGTCGTCGAGATCTGCCATGATCGCCGCGCGGCAAGCATCAATGTCGAGACGATAGTGGCTGTCGACCGCAACCTTGTGAAAACCCTTGCGCCCCAATCCCATGGTTTCGCAGGCCTGTCCGGCCCAACTATGGGTTTCAGTGCTGCCATAGACGACCAGCGGCGGTCCGCCGTGAAGCCCTTCTTCGCGAATATCCCAACCCGCCTTCGCCACCCGGGCGGCCAACAGGCCATTCAAATTGGCGGCCGTACCACCGCTGACCAGCAGCCCGCTGGCAGTCTCAGGAAAACCCATCAGGCTTTTGAGCCACGAAACCACTTTTTTCTCGATGAGTGACGCGGCTTGGTCGTAGCCGGCAAGGTGCGGGTTCATGCCAGCCGCCAACATTTCCGCCAGCATCCCGGTTGGTGTGCCAGTGCCCATAACCCACCCCCAGAAGCGCGGATGGATATTGCCGGTCGGATAGGGAAGCACATCGCGCACAAACGCGTCGTAGACCTGGTCGAGCGGCATACCGCGATACGGCACAGGTTCGTCGATCCGGCTCTTTACGTCATTCGGCACCGGTTGCCAGGGCGCGCGCTCACGGACGCTCTGTTGCCAATCGAGCATGTCGTCGACCATGCGGTGCCCGGTGGCGCGGACGATGGACCAGTCTTTTGGATCAAGCGACATTCTATTTTCCCCACATGCTCAGCCGCCAGCTGGCTCCACTATTTTGATATCGTGTTGATTGCCCGACATTCGCCAGAAAGGAAGACTAAGGCCCGAACGTCCCAACCGGCTCGCGAACCCCTTCATTCCCGCGCCGCTTGAGTTCGGCCTTCAGGTCTTCGGGCTTCGGCGCCCAGAGAAACCCGAAGCTCAACGTCCCGTGCTTGGTCTCCACCACATGGTGTAGTCGGTGGGCCTGGATGATGCGTTTCATATAGTCGCTTCGGGGGATGTAGCGCGTGCCGATCCGTTTGTGGACGATCACGTCATGAAAGCCGAAATAGATGGCGCCATAAGCGGCGATCCCTCCGCCAACCCAAGCATAGAGCGCGCCGTGTCCCAAGCCGATCCCCCACCAGAATAACCCGATCGACGGGAGGGCGAAGATCAGGGCGTACAAGTCATTGGCTTCCCATTTTCCCAACCGAGGACGATGGTGGCTTGCATGAAGGAACCAGCCAAAGCCGTGCATCACCCAGCGGTGTGCAATATAGGCAACGCCCTCCATCACAATCACTGTTGTGACAAAAAGCAAAAGTCCGAGAAGCGTCAACATGAACGCCAGTATAACAGGACATTCAGCTTCGCGTCACCCCCGTTCGGCCAGAGGTGCTTCCAGACAGGTTGGCCCCCACGGCGTTGCTCGGGTAGCATTTGAGCGTATAGTATCGGAGGCCAATCTGTCGCCCTCCCAATTTGCTTGCCTGCGGAACGAAATATGAAACATATCCTCCTCCTGATCTTGCCTCTGATTGCGCTTTCAGGCTGTGCAACGCCCGAGACAAGGCTGCGGACCGGCCTGATGAATGCAGGACTCGGCATGAATCAGTCCGCGTGCATGGCCGAACGGATGGTGGACAAGCTGTCACTGCTCCAGTTGCGACGGATTGGGTCGCTCAAGAACTTTGGCAAGGAGCGAATTCGCGACATGACTGTCGATCGCTTTATGCACAATATCCGTTCGCTTGAGGATACCGAAATCCTCGCCGTGACGACACGGGCAGCCTTGAGCTGCGCGATCAGCCGCTAAAGGCTTCCCAACCGCTCCTGCCTGTGCTTTAGGCCGCTGCAATCCAATGCAGGGGACTCGGGCCAGACATGA
>JANLST010000398.1:0-7155 GCA_031362505.1 Sphingomonadales bacterium | reverse complement strand
ATGTTCGCAACGGCGCGCAACCTCATCGACACTGGCGTAAAACCGCCTCATGTGGAAGGGCGCGGAAAGCATCCCAAGCCCGAATTGCAGATGTTGCCGGCGTTCAAGGCCGCACTAGACGCCAATCTCGAGGCCCAAACGAGCTTTGTCGGTTTCGCTCCTTCGCAGCAGCGTGAATATCTGGACTGGATCATCGATGCGAAGCACGATGCTACCCGCGACAGGCGTATTTCCCAAGCGATCGAATGGCTTGCTGACGGCAAAAAACGGAACTGGAAATATGAGAATTGCTGAATCGGTCAGCCGCAGTTAGACTTTGGTCGTTGGCCATTCATAAGGAGTCGCAGTTTATGGCATGGGGTGGAAAAACAGGCGAGGACGCCAACAAATCAGGAAAGAGCGGAATGCTCTCCTTTATCGGATCGGAAGTGACGATCTTCGGCAATATTGCAGGCAATGGCGATATCCACCTCGATGGTGCAGTTGAAGGCGATATCAATTGCACGAGCCTGATCCTCGGCGTTGCAAGCCGCATAAAGGGAAACATAACAGCGGAACGTGCAACGCTAGCCGGCGTGGTCAGCGGGACGGTGAACGCCACCACATTGATCGTTGAGAAATCTGCGCGGATCAGCGGCGATCTTTCATATGAAAATGTGTCAATCGAAACAGGTGCGCAAGTCGACGGACGACTGACCCAGCGGGGCAGCAATGAGACCCAATTGAAACTTGTCGCAGGTGGCGAGTAAGTGAATTGTTGCAGTCGGTTCCAGTTTGCTCGCTAATCCAACAAGATCGTGACCCGGAAGGATTTGCCAAGACGTTAGGCAGATCCTTCCAGTCGTTCGGGTTCGCTATCGTCTCCGATCATGGAATTGATCCCGCGCTGATCGCGCGAACCTGGGGTATGACTCGCGCATTCTTTGCGCTGCCGGTCGAAATCAAATCCCGCTATTTGCTTGATGGAATGGGCGGAGCTCGCGGTTATACGCCATTCGGCGTGGAGATTGCCAAAGACGCCGATAAACACGATCTGAAAGAATTCTGGCATGTTGGCAGAGAACTACCGCTTGGCCACAGATTCCGTGATCATATGCCCGACAATGTGTGGCCAGCCGAAGTACCCGGGTTCAAAGAGACGCTGCTGGCTATATTCGCTGCGTTTGACACAGCCGGAAACAAGTTGCTTTCTGCCATCGCCCGATACCTGGGGCTCGCGTCTGACTGGTTCGAACCGACGGTCGAAAATGGCAATTCTGTCCTGCGCCTTCTCCACTATCCGCCAATCCCTCGCAACGCAGATGGCATCCGGGCCGGCGCTCATGAGGATATCAACCTGATCACTTTGCTCCTTGGCGCAGAAGAAGCGGGCCTTCAACTTTTGACCAAGACGGGTGATTGGCTTGCCGTGGAACCACCCGAAGGGGATTTGGTGATCAATGTTGGAGACATGCTCCAAAGGTTGACCAACAATCGTCTGCCATCAACGACCCACCGCGTGATCAATCCACCATCTGAGCGCAGGCACATACCAAGATATTCGATGCCGTTTTTCCTGCATCTCGCATCCGATTTCGAAATCAGGACACTGCGGCAATGCATCGATTCGGATCATCCGGACCTCTATCCGGTGCCGATCACGGCCGACGAATATTTACAAGAACGACTGTTCGAAATCGGTCTCAAGAAAGCCTGATCAGAAAGGCAACCACTTCGATTTCTCGCTGAACTTCATGTAACCAATATTGGCGCCAAGTCGAAGTCCAACGCCGAGGCGGATCGGGATAATCGCGACGTCACCACGGCGCAAATAGGTAGCAGAAAGCCCGCCGACAAAATAGGCGCGCCCTTCTACCTGGGGATAGCGCCGATAGAGATCCTGGCTGTCATAGAGATTGTAGACCAGGACAAAGGTGTTAGCTGCATCGCCCCCAACATCGAAGCCAAGCGAAGGTCCAGTCCAGTAGACCGCCCGTTGCCCCTCGACCGAGTGCGAGAGTGTACCTGAACCATATCGCAGACCCACGACAAACGCACCCGATGCCTCGCGACCCGCAATATAGGCATTGGGCTCGCCTTGATCTTTCAGGATTTTCTCGACGAGTTCAGCAAGACCTTTGGCACCTTTTCCAAACACCCCTTCAGCCGCTCCGATCAGATCGTCCTTGTGATACGTCTGGCCGCGCGCTGCCTGGGTGGTTGCAACCTCTACGGCCGTTGTCGCCCGAACCGGCGCCCTAATGGTGTCCGACTGTGCAGTTGTAGTCGCAAGGTCTGAATTCAAATCGGTATCCCGCGTCGAGGATGGGGTTGTCGTCACGGTTCGAGACATCTCCGGATCGGCACTTGGATCGATCGATCGAATATCATTGGCCAAGGCGGGCGTAACCGCGAGCGATAGTGCGCCAAGGCCAGCGACGATCCATCCCAGAATTTTCTCTGCCACACCAACCTCCTGATATTACCCAATGCCAAAAAAAGGCCGTCTAACTAGAATCCTTCGCAGGAGCCGCTGCAAGCTTGCCGCGACGAGGCGAGTCGAATCTGCGCCCAATTGCCAATACATCGATCAAACTGGGCAGTTGCACCCCCTACACGCGCTCGCTATAGCCCCGCCTCTGCCAGGCGCCGGAGACGTGGGTGAGTGGCTGAAACCAACGGTTTGCTAAACCGTCGTACCGATAATTCGGTACCGAGGGTTCGAATCCCTCCGTCTCCGCCAGCTAGTCTGCCCATTCCCGCTCTCCGGCATATGGTGGCCCACAAGCAGTAAGATCTACTCGGGCCTGCCATTGCGCCTTTTCAAGGCTCGTCAAGACCTGGTCTGCTCCGACAATCGCTCTCCGCGAATCTGGTGTAGACTGCTCGCTTCGGCGAACAAAGGCATGAGGGTGGCTCAAAAAGCTGCGAGTTAGCGGAGTTTCTTGACACCGCATCTTCTAATCGACGAAACATCACTCATACAATGAACACATGAGTGGGGACCCTTTCCTCGCAAACGGGAAGGCAGGCCAAGGTGCGCAACGACATTGAAACGGGCGAGCTGATCGGCGGCCATCCCAAGGGACTCTATTATCTGGCCTTCACCGAAATGTGGGAACGGTTTTCCTTCTACGGCATGTCGGCTTTGCTCACGCTTTACATGGTCAAGGAACTGCTTCTTCCCGGGCATGCCGAACAGGTGATCGGCCTTGCAGGACTGCGCAGCCTGTTCGAATTTCGAGGGCCGATGTCCAATCTGGCCTTCGCCTCGATCATTTACGGCTGGTATGCGGGGCTGGTCTATTTCACGCCGATTTTGGGTGGTTGGGTCGCCGACCGGTTGCTCGGCGCCAAGCGCACAGTGATGATAGGCGTACTGCTGATGAGTGCTGGGCATCTTGCGATGTCATTCTATCCGACCTTTTTTATCGCGCTCCTCTTGTTGATCCTGGGGTCGGGTTTCCTCAAGGGAAATATCTCGGCGCAAGTCGGCACACTCTATCCGCGTGAGGCCGATTCGAGCCGAGCAAGAGGCTTCACGATCTTTTCGACCGGCATCAATATCGGCGCTGCGACCGGGCCGCTTACGACAGGGGCCGTTGCCGCTATTTATGGCTGGCATGCGGGTTTCGCAGTTGCGGCGGCACTGATGCTGGTCGCGCTTGTGGCGTATGCGTTGGCTCAGCGCCATTTGCCGGAAGTCCGTCCGGTTGCGAGGCAAAGTGTAAAGGCGGCCGCGCTTACGCCTGATGAGCGCCGCCAGGTCTGGTTCCTTCTCGCGGTGATCATGCTCACCATCCCGGCCGAAATCGCCTATCCGATGGTCTGGAGCATCGGCATCCTGTGGATCGACCAGTATGTCAGCCTCGGCACACCGCTGGGCACCGTCCCATCCAGCTGGTTCGCATCGGCCGACTCGATTGGTGCAATCCTGTCTGCCCCTTTGCTGATCGCGCTGTGGAGCTGGCAAGCTCGCAGGGGGAGCGAGCCTCCCAGCGTAACGAAGATCGGCATTGGTTCGGCGCTGGTCGCTGCTGCTGCGCTCTTGTTTGCGTTTGGCAATCTTGGCATGACACAAGCCGATAGTGTTGGCATCGGCTGGGCGCTTGCTGGTTATCTACTCATGGGGCTGGCGTGGATGTATTACTGGCCGACAACACTCGCGCTCGTCAGCAAGTCCGCTCCGCCCGGACTCACATCAACCCTGATGGGCGTGGCCTTCCTCTCCCCCTTCATCGGCCACACGCTGATGGGCTGGGTCGGCAGCTTCTTTGACAAGATGAGTCCGTCGATGTTCTGGACAATCGATGCAGCCATCGCACTCGCGGGCGCCGTGATCATCCTGGTCCTGCGGAACCCACTGCGGCGCGGGCTTGAACCTGTGAGCCGCAGTTGAAAAATGAGGCGATGATTGACCCGCTTTCGCAAGTCGATGAAACGGATGATAGAAGCTAAATGAATCGCGAAACCAACCTCGATACTTGGCTTCAACTGGTGCAGAGGCATTGGGGTTTGGATGTGACGTTGTCCCCGTTACCGGGGGAATATGATCTCAATTTTCTGGTGAGTGGCGGCATCGACGCCGTACTGAAGGTGATGCATCCCGACTGCGCGCGCGGCAACGTCGACATGCAGGTCGCGCTACTCGAAACCTTGGCGCGGTGCGATGGTCTTGTCGTCCCAAAACTCATCCCTGCCTTGGACGGCGCGGCTGTTACCATGTTTGATGTCGGCAATGGACAACTCCGCATGGCGTGGATGATTACCCGTCTGCCGGGCGTGCTATTGGGCAGAGCGCCGATCCGGACCTTTGGGTTGTTCACTGACATCGGAGGCACTTTAGCGCGATTGCATCAGGCGATGGCCGGCTTCGAACACCCATGCCTCGAACGCTCATTCAAATGGGATATGCGTGAAAGCGAATGGATACGACCGCATCTTGTATTGATACGTGATTCACGACGCCGTGATTTTCTCCGCTCGCTCCTTGATGCTTTCTCGACGGATCATGGACCACTGCTTGGGCGGCTCTCGACACAAGCCATTCACAACGACGTCAACGACTATAACCTTCTTGTGGAAACCGATGCTGAAGGTGAGCAACGCGTTTCAGGTTTGTTTGATTTTGGCGACATGATCGCTTGCCCGACGATTGCCGATCTGGCGATCGCTGGCGCTTATTGCATCATGGATACCCTTGACCCGCTGGCCAGCCTTGCAGCTTTGGTTGCAGGATATGTCGAGGTGCAACCAATCAGCGAAGAGGAAGCTGAGGCACTATGGGCGTTGGTTCTAACGCGGCTTGCGGTCAGCGTTGTCAACTGTGCGATGATGAAGCAGGAACGGCCCGACGATCCCTATGTAACGGTGTCGGAACAACCGGCTTGGGCGATATTGGACAGGGCGATGGAAACCGACGACGCTTTTGCCAAGGCGACATTGCGGCAAGCGAGCGGGCATAGGCCCGTGCAAAATCATGCCCAGATCCTGGCCTTTCTCGATGGGCGCAGGGGCAGCTTTGCCAACATTTTGGGTGTCGACCTTACCAATGCTCCGGTGCTCGATCTCTCGCCCGCAGGGATGGACAGCCCCGACAACCCGTTTGTGCTCGATCTGACGAAACTTGACCATCGCATTGCCAAACTGTCGCAGACGGGCCCTGTCCTGGGCCGGTATCTCGAGCCGCGCCTGATTTACAACGAACCCGCCTTTTTCAGGGACGACTACCGTGCGTCTGAAAGGCGAACTGTGCATCTCGGTGCCGACATTTTTCGGCCGGCTGGCACAGCGGTCCATGCGCCACTAGAGGGCCATGTTATTTTTTCCGACTATTGTGAAGACGACGGCGACTATGGCGGGGCCATTATATTGGAGCACCATATTCCGGACAGCGATGCATGCTTCTTCACACTTTACGGGCATCTTTCAAAAGCCTCGGCCACTGCCGTAAGCATTGGCGAAATTGTGAAGGCAGGGCAGGCGTTTGCCACACTTGGAGAACGCACCGAAAACGGCAATTGGCCGCCCCATATTCATTTCCAGCTCGGACTTCAGCCACGTGCTGGATCGGCGTGGCTGGGTGTTGTCTATCCAGACGAGGCCACCATCTGGCAGCATATATTTCCCAACCCCGCGGCTTTGCTCAATCTTGAGGACAACTACGTCGCTTATCCAGTCTCGGACAACGAGGCACTAGCGCAGAGACGCTACAACCGAACCGTCGCGAATCTCAAGATGTCCTATGCGACTCCACTGCCAATTGTACGGGGCTGGCGGCAATTCCTGTTTGATGATCAGGGCCGAACCTATCTTGATGCCTATAACAATGTTCCCCACGTTGGGCACGCGCATCCTGTGGTGGTTGAAGCGGTGCATGAGCAGATGCGCTTGCTTTCCACCAATACACGCTATCTTCACCGCACGCTCGTTGACTATGCCGATGCGCTGACTGCGCGTTTGCCTTTGGGCCTGGACGTCTGTTTTTTCGTCAATTCCGGGAGCGAGGCAAATGATCTCGCCATCCGTATCGCGCGTGCCCATAGCGGCGGCAACGATGTGTTCGTGTCGGGCTATGGCTATCACGGAATAACCACACTCGATATTGATATCAGCCACTATAAGTTTGCGAGAAAAGGAGGCGGTGGCAAACAGGATTGGGTGCATGTCGTTGACATCCCGGACATGTATCGTGGCAAACATCGCGGGCCGCATGCCGCAGATGGCTATGCGTCCGATTTCGAAGAGGCGTTGAACGCACAATTGGCGGGTGGGCGCACAATTTCGGCCTTTATTTCTGAACCTTTTCCAAGTGTTGGTGGTCAGATCGTTCCGCCTGACGGCTATCTTGGTCGGGTCTACGCAGCGATCCGTGCAGCTGGCGGCCTTGCGATAGCCGACGAAGTTCAGACGGGCCTTGGCCGACTTGGTCGCTATCAATGGGGCTTTGAGCAGCAGCAGGCCGTCCCGGACATCGTGGTGCTGGGCAAGCCGATAGGCAATGGTTATCCCATAGGTGCGGTTGTCACGACGCGAGCCATCGCGGACTCCTTTGCCAACGGCATGGAATTTTTTTCCACCTTTGGCGGATCGACAACATCTTGCGCCGCGGGATTGGCCGTCTTGCGTGTGCTTGATGACGAGCAACTGGCCCTCAATGCGGAGCATACGGGCGCA
>JANLST010000387.1:0-6458 GCA_031362505.1 Sphingomonadales bacterium | reverse complement strand
TAGCCCCTTGAATCACAAGCGATTCAACGAATCAACCCCTTGGCGCAAGAAAATTTCGCGGCCGGCATAACGTGCAACGCTTCCGAGCTCCTCTTCAATGCGGATCAACTGGTTGTATTTTGCAAGTCTGTCCGATCGCGCGAGGCTCCCGGTCTTGATCTGTCCGCAATTGGTCGCGACCGCAAGATCGGCTATTGTGGCATCTTCTGTTTCGCCCGAGCGGTGTGACATGACGGCCGTATAACCCGCACGATGAGCCATATCGACCGCTGCCAGCGTCTCCGTCAGCGTGCCGATCTGGTTGACTTTGACGAGCAGCGAATTCGCGAGTCCCCGGCTGATACCATCGGCCAGGCGCTTGGGGTTGGTGACAAACAGATCGTCTCCGACAAGTTGAACCGTCTTTCCGATCTTGTCGGTCAACGCCTTCCAGCCGACAAAATCATCCTCGCTCATCCCGTCTTCGACGGAACGGATCGGGTAGCGCGCGCACAGGTCTGCAAGATAGTCCGCCATTTCCAAGGGCGAAATCACCCTGCCCTCCCCGTCGAGATGATAGGCACCGTCCTTGAAAAACTCCGTCGCGGCGCAATCCAGCGCAAGCACGACATCGTCTCCCGGTTTGTAACCGGCGGCTTCAATTGACTGCATGATGAAATCCAGTGCTTCGGCGGGTGATGCGAGGTTCGGCGCGAATCCCCCTTCATCTCCAACTGCCGTTGCCAGTCCCTTGTCGTGCAGCTTGCCTTTCAATGTGTGAAAAATTTCCGATCCCATCCGTACCGCATCGAACAACGTCTCCGCTCCGACGGGCATGATCATGAATTCCTGGAAATCAATGGGATTGTCAGCATGTACGCCGCCATTGATGATATTCATCATCGGCACGGGCAGAACGTGCGCAGAAACACCGCCCACATAACGGTAGAGTGGAAGCCCACGCGAATCCGCAGCGGCCTTTGCCGTCGCCAGCGACACGCCAAGCAAGGCATTTGCGCCCAGTCGAGATTTGTTCTCGGTGCCATCGAGATCAAGCATCATGGCATCAATTTCGCCCTGATCTTCGGCATCGTAACCGGTCAAGGCATCGCAAATTTCTCCATTGACGCCTTCAACGGCAAGCAAAACGCCCTTTCCGAGAAATTTGGACTTGTCCCCGTCGCGCTTTTCAACAGCTTCATATGCGCCGGTTGAAGCCCCCGAAGGAACGGCGGCACGACCGAAAGATCCATCTTCAAGCGTCACATCGACCTCGACAGTCGGGTTTCCCCGGCTATCAATGATCTGTCGGGCATGGATATCGAGGATAGCAGTCATTATATGAGGGCCTCAGACAGTTGTTCGGTTAAGGGCGTGCCCATATCGGCCTTCACTGTTTGAGGCAAATGGCGGGCCGGTCCGCCCCTGATGATCGAAGGAATTGCGTGACATGGCAAAAGCTCCCTCCCCCGCCGCTTCCGCAAAGGCAGCCGTTAAAAAGGCCGTACCCAAAGCGAAGGCAGCCGCCACCAAGGCTGTGAAGCCCGTCAAGATGAAAGCCGAAGCCGCCACAGAAAGTTTCAAGGATCAGGCCTCGTCTTTTGTCAGCAAGGCTGGCGAGAAGGCGCGCGATTATGCAAAAACTGGCAAGGTCAAGACAACCGACACGCTCGAAGATATTTCGGGATTCGTCGATGATGTTGCCAAGACCGTCGATGACCGGCTGGGAAAACAATATGGCGATTATGCCCGCCGCGCTGCAAGCGCCGTTTCAAACGTTGCGGATACGTTGAAAAGCAAGGAAATTGATGATCTCGTGGCCGACACACGCAAATTTGTTCGCGAAAAGCCGGCCATCGCCATCGGTGCCGCAGCGGCGATCGGCTTTGTCCTGACACGATTGTTTCGCTCGGGGTCCAGTGATCGCGACGACGCCTGATCTGACAATGGCCGATAGCCCTGCTCCTGAATTCGAGGTCATCCCCGAGCCGCCCGGGCTGAAGGAGCTTGCCTCCCAACTCGCTGACGATGCCACAGCATTTGTTGCTGCCGAAACGGGTTATCTGAAGGCAGAATTGGGCGAACGGGCAGGATATGCCATGCCAGCGATTTATGCCGTTGGCTTTGGTTGGGCCGTCATGCTGGGCACAATGCTTACGATGCCTTTCGCACTGATCTTGATGCTTGCCCCGCTGATTGGCATCGTCTGGGCGGTCATTGCGGTCAGTGGCGGGTCTTTGGTGCTCGGACGATTGCTCGTGCTGTTTGGCATGCGACGGTTGAAGGCCTCTCTCAAGCCGCGGGAAGAACGATGAACCCGGTCGAGAAAAGCAAAGCCGAAGCGAACAGCGCCCGTGACCGGCTGAATGCGACCTTTGAGGAAGTTCGCAAACGCACGCAACCGGAGGCGTTGTTGGGAACCGCCAAGGTTGAAGCCCGGAAACAGGCGACGAAGGTGGCAATTGTTGCCCTGTCAAATGCCAAATTCCGTCCCATGTTGGCAATTGGCGTCGCAACCAGCGCCATTGCCTATCTTTTTCGTAACCCGATTTTGAAAGCTCTCAACAAAAGCCTCGGCCAAGGAGAAAGACATGACTGAAGATCTGCGAAAAAAGGCGGAAGCCCGCTATGCCGAAGCTCGCGAAAAGGTCGGTGACGCATTGGCATCCGGTCGCTCAAAGGCTGACGAAGCACTCAAGACGGCAAAATCGGCCGCCGACGAAGCCATCGTCAAGGCGCGAGCCAAGGCCGATGATGCCGCAAAGGCAGCGCGCATTCGGGCCGAGCAAGCCGCCAAGGCATCACGCGAACGCGCAAAACGTGCGGCCAAACGCACGTCCGACGGGATCGAGAACAGTCCCTTTGCCGCTGTTGCCGGAGGGCTGGCGCTTGGCGCCATCGTTGCCGCTCTGATTCCGCGGACAAAGCAGGAGGACAACTTGCTGGGCAAAACCGGCAAATCGATCCGGGACAATGCAGGCAAGGCAGCCAGGGCAGCGCGCGACGCAGGCCAGGAGCAGCTTGATGCGCTCGGCGTCAATGCCGATGCTGCGCGGGCTCAGGTCCAGGAACTGGTTCGCAAGGTTGGAAAAGCTGCGGGATCGGCTGGATCGGCCGCTGCAGACGCGGTGCGCAGCAAGATCAAATAGTCGTGCCGCCGCCGGGCATGGACCAACCCAATTATATTACGCCTGAAGGGCTGATGGCCTTGCGCGCCCGATACAAGGCGCTTTTTGCAGATGAGCGCCCAAAACTGGTCGAAGTAGTCAGTTGGGCGGCAGGCAATGGCGATCGTTCCGAAAATGGGGACTATCTCTATGGCAAGAAAAGGCTGCGCGAGATCGACCGCGAACTTGGCTGGCTATCGCGTCGCATGAAATCGGCAAAGACAATCGATCCGGCCGATCAGCCCGACAAAAGCCGCATCTGGTTTGGCGCGACTGCCACGATCATCGATGACAAGGATCGCGAGCGTGTCCTGACTCTTGTCGGCGATGACGAACAGGACGCCTCAAATGGCCGGATCGGATGGAATTCCCCGATTGCGCGTGCTCTGCGCGGTGCCTGCATAGGCGATGTACGCCGCGTTTCGCTCCCGGCTGGCGAAATCGAATATGAAGTCACTCAGATTCGCTATCCCGTTCGCTGATCTTCACATTTAGCGCGGCCTCTGCGAGCTTGACGACCTCCGGATCAGCCGGAATCGGTGCCATATCCACCTGCTTCTCGAGCGCATCGGCAATCGCCGTGAGGGCCGCGATTCGTGCCGATTTCTTGTTATTGCCGTCGATAGCCACCCACGGGGCCCAGCGCGTGTTGCAGCGTTCGAACATGTCATGATAGGCCTTCAGATAGTCGGCACGACGCGCACGGTTGCGATAGTCATCGGTACCCGTCTTCCAGCGTTTCCAGGGGCTTTCCAGACGCTCCTTGAAGCGCCTGTCTTGCTCCTCCTGCGTGACATGCATGAAAAGCTTGACCAGCGTGACGCCATTATCCTTCTGCTGCGCTTCGAACTCGTTGATCTCGTCATAGCCGCGCTTCCAGTCGGTTTCCGTGCAGTACCCCTCTACTCTTTCGACAAGCACCCGTCCGTACCAGGTGCGATCAAAGATGTTGATCTCGCCCTTGCCCGGCAGTCTTTTCCAGAACCGCCAAAGGAAATGGCGGACGCGTTCCTCCTCGGTTGGCGCAGCAATCGGCCAGACATCGAACCAGCGGGGGTCCCACCCGGACGTCAGCCGGCTGACTACGCCGCCCTTCCCCGAAGCATCCCAACCCTCAATGGCAATGATCGCCGATCGGCCATGGATGATGTGCGCCACCTGTATGCGCGCCAGTCTCTGCTGGAGCGCGAGAATGTCCGCTTCATAATTGCCGGCATATTTTTCGCCGCGTTCAAGATCCGACAGGTTGATCGACATTGGCAGTCCCTCAAAGCCCTTTGCACGAGGCTAACAAGGTTCGACACGATTGGCGAACGGGTTAACCCTGTTCCGGCTCAATCTCGGCAACAATCAGTTCTGCCAGCCGCTCCGGCACGTCCATCGGGATGAAATGCGAAACATCAGGCCAGTGCAGGTCACGTCCATCGGCAAACCGTGATGCAAGTTCCGGCCAGGTCGGGCTGATCGAGAAATCCATGTCGGACGCCCGCTCGGCATTGCGCGCACGCAACACTGTGACGGGGCAGCGGACAGCGCGAACAACTGGATAGGGGTCGGTTCGCGCGGCTCCGATGTAAGCGGACGCCTCAAGTCGCGGAGGACAGGCCAGCTCAAGATGATGACCATGCGGATAGGGTTCCAGACCAAAGCGGCAATAATCCGCCAAAACATCCGGCCGCCAATTGCTGTATGGCAGGCGATCCGCAAAGCGTGCAATCATTTGGTCAGCGCTGTCCCAGACGTTGCGGCGTCTTGAAACAGGATGATCGTCCAATGCACGTTCCGGCTGGCCGCTCCGCGCGCGGTACATGTCGGGTGGCATGATGACGGGATCAACCAACAGAAGTCGCGCAACCCTGTTCGGCAGCACGGCGGCCAGTTGTGTCGCGATCACCGCGCCCATGCTGTGGCCAATTGCAACCAACGGCTTGACGGAAAGGCTTTCGACCAGCGCGACGATATCCGCCGCAGTCGCGTTCCAATCCTCAAGCGTCGCAGGCCGATAACTGCGACCATGTCCACGCAGATCGGGCGCGATGATGTGCATATTGTCAGGCAGTGCTGCGACAACCCCGTCCCAGCACCGCGCATGAAAGCCCGTCGCGTGAAGAAGCAGCAGGGTTGGTCGTGCACCCGCTTGGCCCCATTCGAACCAGCAGATTTCGCCCGCCGGCGCTGCGAATCGATGTTCAACGGGCTGTGCAGGCATCATCCGGCCTTGGGCTGCTCCACCACGCGGATGTTCAATTCGCGCAATTGCTTGGCTGTCACTGGCCCGGGCGCGCCCATCATCAGGTCTTCGGCCTTCTGGTTCATCGGGAAGACAATAACTTCGCGGATGTTCGGTTCATCCGCCAGCAGCATGACGATGCGATCAATTCCGGGGGCAGAACCTCCATGGGGAGGTGCTCCGAATTTGAAGGCATTGATCATGCCCGAAAAATTGGTGTCGACATCTTCCTGGCTGTATCCGGCGATTTCGAAGGCCTTGTACATGATCTCTGGTCGGTGGTTCCGAATTGCGCCCGAGGACAATTCCACGCCGTTGCAGACAATGTCGTACTGGTAGGCAAGAATATCCAGCGGATCCATCGTTTCCAGTGCCTCGAGTTCGCCTTGAGGCATCGAGAACGGATTGTGGCTGAAATCGACCTTCTTGGCCTCTTCATCATATTCGAACATCGGAAAATCGACGATCCAGCAGAATTTGAAACACCCCTGCTCGATCAGGCCCAGTTCCTCGCCAACGCGGGTGCGCGCAGCGCCTGCCAACTTGGCCGCCTGCAATTCCTTGCCGGCGGCAAAGAAGCAACCGTCATCAGGGCCGAGGCCCATCGCATCGTAGATTGCCTTCATGCCGTCTTCGCCGTGGTTCTTGGCGATCGGACCGCCAAACTCACCACCCTTGCGAGTGACATAGCCAAGCCCGGCATGACCCTCCGAACGCGCCCATTCATTCATGTCATCAAAGAATTTGCGGCTTTTTTCTGCCGTTTTGGGTGCAGGGATGGCACGCACGACACCGCCGCTTTCGACAATCCGCTCGAATAGGCCAAAGCCGGACTTGGCGAAATGCGACGTTACATCGGTAATCAGCAACGGATTGCGAAGGTCGGGCTTGTCCGACCCGTATTTCAGCATTGATTCGCGAAACGGAATGCGCGGGAACGGTGCGGGACTGACCGTTCGACCATTCCTGAATTCCTCGAACACACCGTGAAGCACCGGTTCGATTGCCGCGAATACGTCATCCTGCGTGACAAAGCTCATTTCGAAATCGAGCTGGTAGAATTCGCCCGGCGATCTGTCAGC
>JANLST010000354.1:0-2056 GCA_031362505.1 Sphingomonadales bacterium | reverse complement strand
GGCCTTTTCAAAAGCGGCCTTGGCGCGGGTGTTCATGTCCTTGAACATTTCGGTGGCCTTTTCGCTGACGTCAGCGGCAACATTCTTTACTGTATCGGTCATGGTCTTTTTTCATTTCGATGCGGCAACAGGAGCCGCTTTTGGTTTAACTGCACGGGGTTTCACGACCTTGACGGTCATCGGTTTCTTGGCCTTGGCGACCCGCTTTGGGGCGGCCTTGACGGCAATCTTTGGAGCCGGAGCGACTGACTTTGCGACCGGCGCAACGACAGGCTTGGCTTCTACCTTGGGTGTGGGCGCGCTCGACACGATGGCAGGTGCCACGGCGACCGGCGCAACGACGGGTTTGGTTTCAATCACGGGAAGAGCGGAAGCTGTTTGAGCTGCTGTCTTCGTTTCAATTTCTTGCGCCTTGTCGGCGGGAACAGTTGCCACGTTTGGTCTCCATCAGTCTTATGTTGCAGTGCACAATAAGCAACTGATTCGCGAATTGCAAGTGTTTTTTGTGCAGTGCAACAATTTAACCAAATCACGACCTAAAGCTGATCCATGACAGGAGCGTGACCTAGTCGCGTGCGGCCCATTCCTCGGCAAGGATCGAGAAGACCGCTGTATCGCGGACATGGCCTGTCCAGGTGATCCGTTCGGCGCGTAACACGCCTTCCTTTATCGCACCGAGTTTGATCACCGCGCCCTGGGAACGCGCATTGCGCTCGTCGATCCTGAATTCAACGCGGCGGATACCGCACCCAAATGCACGATCAAGCAAGAGATTTTTGATTCGCCCGTTAAGCCCGGTGCCGCGCGTTGCTGGAGAAATGAACGTTCCGCCAATCTCGAGCGCTTGGCGGTCGAGTGCAAGATTGAGATAGCCCGACATGCCTATCACCGTGCCATTGACGATCAAGGCAAATGGCCGACGGTTGGGATTTGCCATGATTGCATCGAACACCGGATCGAATCCGTCGCCTGACATGTTGAACGGGTAAATCTGCCAGATTTCGGTATCGGCTGCGCAGGCCGCGCGCAGACCCTCGCGATGCGTATCGGTCAGTTCCTCAAGATAGATTTCAACATCGCGCATCGGTGCGAACAGTGCCGCATGGTCAATCATCGCGTACGCTCCATGAAGTGTTTTCGGCACAACGCAACATACAGTTCATTAACGAGCAGTAGAAATAGAGCCTGGTCATCACTCGCTCTCGCCGAGATCCTGTGCAACTTTGGGAGCCCGGAGAAGCCGGTCGATATGCGTGCCTTCGTCAAAGCTCTCATCAGCAAGGAATTTGAGCTTTGCAGCATATTTCTGCTGCACTCGTGCCGCCACTTCGCGCTGGAGATAGGCGGTGTTCGTGCGCAGTGCCTTGATCACTGCGTCCTCATTCTCGCCGAGCAGGGGCTTCACGAAAACCGTCGCATGTCGCAGGTCGGGCGACATGCGGACTTCGGTGATCGAGACCGGATGTTTGGTCAGCACATCATCATGCACTTCGCCGCGCATCAGGATTTCGGACAGGACATGGCGAACCTGTTCCCCAACGCGCAAGAGGCGGACGGAGCGGGTCTCGTTGGCTTGTGAACTCACAGCGTCCGTTCGCGCTCCTCGACCTCGAAGGTTTCGAGGAAGTCGCCTGCCTTGATGTCCGTTGTTGCCTCAAGTGTGATGCCGCATTCAAGACCGGCGCGCACTTCGGGCACATCGTCCTTGAACCGCCGGAGCGACGCAATCGAACCGGTGTAAATGATGACATCGTCGCGTGTAACGCGAGCCCGGAGTGCCTTTTTGATATAGCCTTCGGTGACGAGCAGACCCGCCGCCTTGCCATGCTTTCCAGCCGGGAAGACTTCGCGGATTTCGGCGCGGCCAACGACCGTTTCGAAATATTCGGGGCCAAGCTGTCCGGCCATACCGGCTCGGATATCGTCGAGCAGGTCATAGATCACGTCATAATATTTGAGCGCGACCCCGGCCTTTTCGGCAATTTCGCGGGCCTTGGCGTTGGCGCGGACGTTAAAGCCGATGATCGGCGCACCGGAGGCACGGGCCAGCGTCACA
>JANLST010000106.1:0-2576 GCA_031362505.1 Sphingomonadales bacterium | reverse complement strand
CTGACTTGAGACCGTAACAATGGCGATCCACTTCAAGGCAGAAGGCGCGAACCATCTTCTTGAGCTTTTCCTCGGTGACACCGCGGTTCGGATTGAGGGTGAGGGCATGCGAGCATCCCGAGTTCGCAATCCAATCGATATACGCATACCGGATAACGGATTTGCGGATCGGGTTGAGATGTGGCGGGGCAGAAAGGCGAGCACGTTGGGACTGCTTCGGCGTCAATAATGCGGTCATTGTGTTCTCATTTCGGATGTCTTTTATCGGTATTCTTGATATATTACATGCAAAATGAATATTAAACAACACACATAAATGGATTATTTGGGCGACGCCTCGATATGGGCGGGGGAGCTCGGCATGTTCAACACCGCTCGAATGATGCTTGGCATGGACGTGACCGATAAGATCAAGGGCGGGTATGCAGAGGTGAACCTCTGACCCGCGACAAGGCAGTCAGGCGCAGCTGGGCTGTCGATTCAATAGTTATGGGCTGGCAACGGCCAGGTTTGGCAGTGAGAGGCAGAGTGAATCATGAACGACTGGAGCCGGATTTTAACGACGCGCGGGGGACTGGAGGTTCAAGTTCGACCTGCCCGCCCAGAGGATGAGGAGGCGCTGGGCGCATTTTTTTCAGCTTTGACGCCCGAGGATTTACGATTTCGATTTCTGACGGCTTTGAAGACGGTGGGCCATGATCGCCTCGCGTCAATGACCCATGTCGACCACCGCCAGACGGAGAATTTCCTCGCTTTCGAGAAGGATCGACCGGAAATTATTGCAACGGCCATGCTCGCTTGCACGCTTGATATGAAAAAGGGTGAGGTCGCAATTGCAATCCTGCCCGAATTCAAAAGCAAGGGTTTGAGTTGGGAGCTCTTGGCCCATGTAGCGCGCTTTGCCGAAGACAAGGGTGTGACAACGCTCGAGGCGATTGAAAGCCGCGATCATCGCGCCGCCATCGACCTTGAGCGTGAAATGGGCTTCACCGTGACCAGCTATCCCGGTGACGCAAGCCTGATGTTGGTGCAGAGGACGCTAACACCGGCATGATCAACCTGTCTAAGCGCGTGGTTGCGGGAATTTCCGCAGCGCCGTTGTTCGTTTTTTCTCCTTTGCTGCTCTCGGCACAGGGACTTCCAGTTCCTGTTGACGGCGCCATCGAAGCGATGAAACCCGGACAGTTTCTCCGGGCACCTGACATTACACCTGAAGGACCCGTAACCGTTATCATCAGCCTCGAAACGCAGCGCGCCTTCGTTTACTGTAACGGCGTGCCGATTGGCGTCTCCACTGTCTCGACGGGCAAAACCGGCACGGAAACGTTGCCGCAGCCCTCCGGCTTGGTACGACGTTGCTTGTCACCCGTGAATCTTTGGCGAGTGGCGACACCGGCATGCGGCTGACCATCCTCACTACCAACAATAAATAGCGCTTCACGGATCAAATCCGAATGTCGCTGGTTTGGTGTTCAGTCGGAAAGGTTCGACGATCCTCAAGGAGATATTCGATGGGCGAGTTTGTTGACAAGGTAAAGGGTGCCACCAACGAGGCGATCGGCAAGTCCAAAGTTGCGATCGGAAAAGGCACGGATCATCCCAAGATGGTCGCGAAGGGTCTTGTCCAGGAAGCCAAGGGCAAGGCGCAAAACGCGGTCGGTACGGTCAAAGGCGAGCTCGGCGATCGCCTCTAGCTGATCCTACCAGCGTCCTTTGCACAGGAGTCTTCCCATGTTTAAGCTTCCCAAACTGCCCTATGCGGAGGACGCGCTGGAGCCGCATATTTCGGCTGAAACGCTGGCACTGCACCACGGCAAACATCACAAGTCCTATGTTGATACGCTCAACAAACTGCTCGCGGGCGACGCCCTGGCAGATTTGTCGCTCGAAGAGGTGATCAAACAGTCTCATGGCCTTGCCGCTCGTCAGACCATCTTCAACAATGCCGCACAAAGCTGGAACCATGATTTCTTCTGGAAATCGATGAAGCCTGGCGGGGGCGGGCCGCCGACGGACGATCTCAAGGTTATGATTGAAAAGGACATTGGTGACGCCAAAGCCTTTGGCGAAGCCTTCAGCGATGCGGCAACAAAGCATTTTGGCTCCGGTTGGGTCTGGTTGGTGGCGACCGAAGGCGTGATAGGGATCGTCACGACCCATGACGCCGATCTTCCGCCGGTACACGGTCGAACGGCTCTGTTGTGCTGTGATCTGTGGGAGCATGCCTATTATCTCGACTATCAAAATCGCCGCGCCGATTTTGTGAAAGCCTTTCTGGATCATCTTGCAAATTGGGAGTTTGCCAATGCCAATATGACGACCGCCGCATCCGAGATGAATGAAGAGGCTCCGACGGAATTGGAACCAAACGAAGATTCGTTCGTCATCCACGCATCGTGAAATAGGAGAAGAAAAATGAACTTGATTATCATGCTTGTCGTTGGCGGCATCCTAGGATGGCTCGCCTCGGTCGTCATGCGCACGGACGGACAGCAAGGGCTGTTTCTCAACGTGATCGTCGGCGTTGTCGGTGCCGTCCTCGCTGGCTTTATGCTGACGCCCTTTCTCGGCGGTGC